>DATFZA010000454.1:0-2848 GCA_035314765.1 Bryobacteraceae bacterium | reverse complement strand
TGTGCCATTCGCGGTCGCTGCCAGTCCAGCCGAGCGATAGCGCGGCGTACAGCCGCCTTCGCCACCCGGAAGTCTCCTCCGCCAGTTGCGCGAGATCGGGAATCAGCGGCAGATACAGATAGATCATGCTGCCGGTGAGATAAGTGACGATGGCGGTCAAATCCCAGACCAACGGCGAGCGAAAATTCGGCCACAGTAGGCGCGAGTTAGGGTAGGGGATCAGCCAATAGAACACCCACACGCGCCCCAGATGGATCAGGGGGAACATGCCGCCGATACTCAGCGCAAAGACCGTGATGGCCTCGGCCACGCGCGTTACCGGTTTGCGCCAGCCCGCGTCGGTGAGACGCAGAATGGCGGAGATGAGCGTTCCGGCGTGCGAAATCCCGATCCAGAAAACGAAGTTGACCAGATAAAAGCCCCAGAACACAGGCCGCCGGATGCCGGCCACGCCAATACCAGCGTAGATTTGATAGCCCCAGCAAACTAAGCCCCAGGCCGCGACGGCGAAAGCGACCGAAAGCGCGATCCAGTAACGCCCGCTCGCCGGACCCAACGGACGCCACAGATCGTCTCGTACTTCGTGATAAGGAATGATGACTTCCGGTGCCGCCGCCACGTCTCACTTTCCTCTTTGCAAGTAGAAGACTTTCGGCTTGGCGCCGAGTTCTTCCAGAAGCCGCGAAGACCGGCCGCCGCCGGCCAGCCGCGAAACTTTGCTCTCGGGGTCGTTGAGATCGCCAAACACCATGGCTTCGGCCGGACAGGATTGCGCGCAGGCAGGCTGAATCTCGCCATCGGCGACCGGGCGATTCTCTTCTTTAGCCGCGTCTTTGGTTCGCTTAACGCGCTGGATACAGAAGGTGCACTTTTCCATCACGCCGCCCATGCGGATGGAGACATCCGGATTCAGTTGCAACGCCAGCGGCTCAGGCCACTCCGGCGCAAAAAAATTGAAGAACCGAACCTGGTAGGGACAGTTGTTCGCGCAATAGCGCGTGCCCACGCAGCGATTGTAGACTTGAACGTTCAAACCCTCGGGGTTCTTGTAGGTCGCATAAACGGGGCAGACGGGTTCACAGGGCGCGTCGTCACACTGCTGGCAGAGCACGGGCATGTGCTTTTCCCGCACATTGGGGAAAACGCCATCGTAGTAGCGGTCGACACGAATCCAGTGCACGGTCCGGCCCATGGCCGCCGAGCCGGGATCGGACACTGGCAAATTGTTTTCGGCATGGCACGCCACGACACAGGCCTGACACCCGGTACAGCGGTCCAGATCGATGGCCATGCCCCAGCGATGTTGTTTTTCAGCGGTGTCCAAAGGCCCCCTCTTCCCGGTCTTGCAATGAGAACTGGATCAATTGAGCTTCGGCGTTTGTGACCTTGGAGAGCCGGACGCGAGTTGCGCCAAACGACGGTCCGAGAATCGATAACGGGTTTGCTCCGCGGTTGGATGCATAGCGGCCGAAATGCGTGTGGCCCATTCCGATGGCCATGCTCAACACGCCCGGTACAGCCGCGGGATGAACGTAGGCGGGGGCTTCCAGAGAGCCATACGGCGACTCCACTCGAACGGCGTCGCCATTCACAACGCCCAGGTGCGCCGCGGTTTGCGTATCGATTTCGACCGGAATGCTGAACATCGCGCTCGATACCGGGTCGGGCAATTCCTGCAGCCAGGGAAGATTCGCGCCGCTGCCGTCGAAATACTGCACGGAGAGATAGGGCTGGAAATGGAACGGGTATTGTGACGCGTCGCCGCTGAAGGACGCAGGAGCTGCATCGAGGGCGGCGTCGGGCTTAGGCAGCCTCGTGTCTGCGTTGTCCAACGGCCACAGGCCACCTTGGCGTACAACTTGCTCCCAGGTCTGATCCGCGGAAAGATGCGGCTCGACAAACGACTTGGGTGTGGGTGCTTCAAACATCACGCTCATTTTGTTTGTCAGCGCGGTTAACGTCTCCTCGATGGAACGGGTGTCATAGAGCGGCTTTACGAATGGCATGGAAACGGTTATGTTGCCACGTGCTGAGACGGAGGGCGCGACTGCCATAGCCGATTCCAACGGATGATGGACTGGTAACAGTATGTCCGCATAGGCGGCAGAGTCATCCAGAAACGAGCCAAAACTCGCCACGAATTCGGCCTTGTTCAAGGCTTGCACGGAACCGGACTGGAGATATGCCGGATTGGCGCTATCCAACAGAACAACTTGCGCTTGACCGATGGCCTCGGTCAAATTGCCATTCAGCGGGCGCTCCGTGAGCAACGGAGCGGGTGGCAAGACGCCTCCGGGCTGGCCGATGTTACCGAGCATCAGATTGATGAAGTGTGCTGCCCGCAAAGCTTGGAAGGAATTGCTGTGACCTATGGACGTTCCGGCAATGACCAGAGGAGCGGGAGATTCGGCGAGTTCGCGAGCAATGCGCCGCAGGCGTTTTTCCTCCACGCCCGGCAGATGAAGGTCTGCCTCACGCATTCCCTCCAAGACTTCCCGCGGAACTGCTTTCTCGTCCTTCGCCAGATTGTGTTCCAACAGCAAACGCGCCAGGGCGAGCGTAAACGGCAGCTCCTGGCCTGGCTGCAAGGGCACCCACTCGTCGGCATTCACCGCCGTGAGCGACATGCGCGATTCCGCGTGCACCAGGCGGCCGCGAAGATCGGGCCGCCCTTGCCGGAAATGCCCGTATTGGCGGCCATAGAAGACGGGCGAAGCCCAGGTGCCGAGAAAGTCCGCCCCAATGCTGACAACCGAGCGGGCCTGGCCTAGATCGTAGACCGGCACACCTTTCCAGCCAAACGTGGACTCGGCGGCCTGTTGTTCTAGTGTCAGATTCCCCAACATGC
>DATFZA010000453.1:0-2581 GCA_035314765.1 Bryobacteraceae bacterium | reverse complement strand
CCCGCCGCCAGTCAGGCCGGCGCGGTTCCGGACGAACAGCGCCGGGAGTTCTTCGAGAAGTTTGAGAAGACCTACGATGCCATCCGGTACAGTTCCGTTCTCATATTCGCTTTTGTCTCTTGGGTGCTTTACCGCAAGCGGCAGCCGTCTATCGTCGATCATCTGATCGCGGGATTGCACTTTTATAGTTTCTGGTATTCCCTGGCGGTGGTGGCCGGTCTACTGGCAAGGTTGCAACCAGCTTTCAACTACCTTGCGATGCTATCGGTGGTTTATCTGTTCCTCGGCTTGGGCCGCCTGTTTCACGAGCGCTGGCTGCCACGTCTGATGAAGACGCTAGGGCTATTCGCGATGCTGTTGCTCACGGAACTCGCGCTCGGTTTAGCCGCCGGGGCCTGGGTTACGCGCAGCTTGTAGGCATGCCTCGTCGTGGCTTTTCCCCTCGCTAATGTTCGGGGCTAGACTGCCGGGGGATCTCGGCCTCGGCGCAGCTTGTAAAATGGTATTTCCATACCATGCACATCCGTAAGCAAAGACTCCTGACGGCCGGACCCACGCCGCTGCTGCCGTCGGCGCTCCACGCGATGATGGGATCGGACATCCACCACCGCACGGAAGACTTCCGCAAGCTCTACAAACAGGTCCTCGCCGATCTCAAGGAAGTGATGGGCACGTCGAAGGACGTCGTCGCGCTCACTGCTTCGGGAACCGGAGCCATGGAAGCGGCGGTCACCAATTTTTTCTCGCCCGGCGATCCGGTGATCGTCTGCAGCGCGGGAAAGTTCGGCGAGCGCTGGATTGAACTGGCGAAAACCTTTGGGCTGTCGGCGACGGTGCTCGAAGCGCCGTACGGCGATACCGTTCGTCCGGAGCGGCTGGAGCAGGCGCTGTCGCCAGGCACGCGCGGGGTGTTCGTGCAGGCTTCTGAAAGCTCCACCGGCGCCGCACACGATATCCGGGCCATGGGGGAAATGGTGAAGAAAACCGGCGCCATCCTGGTGATCGATGCGATCACTGGTTTAGGCACGATGCCGCTAGACATCGACGGCTGGGGACTGGACGTAGTGATTGGCGGTTCCCAAAAAGCATTTATGGTTCCTCCTGGTCTGGCGTTCTTGTCGATCAGCCCGAAGGCTTGGGCTCACCACGAGACTTCACGACTGCCGCGCTACTATTTCGACCTGAAGAAGGAGAAGAAGAACGCGGCCAATGGGGAGTCCAGTTGGACGCCGGCGATACCGGTACTGCTGGCACTGGCCGAGTCGCTGAAATACATCAAGAGCGTCGGGATGGGTCATTTGATAGAGAACGCCCAGTTGCTGGCCAAGGCCACGCGAGCCGCGGCTACCAGGCTGGGTTTGGAGCTGTTCGCGCCGCATTCGCCGGGGTCGGCCCTCACCGCAATCAAAGCGCCTCTGGGGATGGATTCCGGCGTGATCGTGAAGGAATTCCGGCAGCGCTTCGGGTCGATCGTCAATAATGGTCAGGGCACCATGAAAGGACAGATTATCCGGCTGGCGCACCTGGGCTACTTCGATTTTCCGGACTTGTTTGGCGTGATCGCCCAGTTGGAGATCATTCTGGCCGCCAACGGGTTTCCGGTGGAGTTCGGCACGGGAGTGGCTGCGGTGCAGCAGACCTATGCCGAAGCGAAACAAGCTGCGCGGGCGAAAGAAGCCGTACACGCATGAAGGTTCTCTTAGCTGAGAGGCTGGCGCCCACCGGTCTCAACCTGCTCTATCAGCAGGAGGGATGGCAGATCGTCGAATCCAACCCGAAGGATTTCATGGCGCACCTGGGTGACGCGGACGCGCTCATTATCCGCAGCGCCATTCGAATTACGCGGGAGTTGCTCGTGGCGGCGCCCAAGCTGCAAGTAGTGGGGCGGGCGGGTGTCGGGGTGGATCATATCGATATTAAAGCGGCCACCGACGCCGGCGTCCTGGTGATGCAGACTCCGGGCGGAAACGCCGTTTCGGTGGCCGAACATACGCTGGCGTTATTGCTGTCGCTGGCGCGCTCCATTCCACAGGCCAGCGAGTCGACCAAGTCGGGAAAATGGGAGCGGAAGAAATTCGTGGGCGTGGAAATCCGCGGCAAGACGCTGGGGATTATCGGGTTGGGGAGCATCGGCCGCGAGGTCGCCAAGCGAGCGAGAGCCTTTGAGATGCGCCTGGTTGCGACCGATCCGTTTGTACACCGGCAAACGGCTGAAGACGCAGGCGCGGAACTGGTGGAGCTGGACACGCTTTACGCCCAGAGCGACTACATAACGCTGCACATGGCGCTCACGCCGGAATCCCACCGGATGCTGTTGCGTGAGGCCTTTTCTAAGATGAAGCCGGGAGTGCGGATTGTGAACTGCGCCCGCGGAGAGCTGATCGATCAGGAGGCGCTGACCGAGGCGATCAAGCTGGGCACGGTGGCGGGCGCGGCGTTAGATGTGTTCGCGCCCGAACCGCCCGCGGCGGACACGGCGCTGTTTGGCATGCCGCAAGTGATCGCCACGCCCCACGTTGGCGGATCGACGGAAGAAGCGCAGGATATCGTCAGCCGGCGCATCGCGCAACAGGTAATCGAC
>DATFZA010000452.1:0-3117 GCA_035314765.1 Bryobacteraceae bacterium | reverse complement strand
GTTCTCAGCCAGCTCTCTCTGTCTTTGCCTCTCCTGGTGGTTGGTGCCGCCAGTGGCGATTTTTGCGTTTTCGTGGATCACGGGAAACAGCGTCTTTGTCCCCCGCTACTTCTCCGAAGCAGCCCCTGGCGTAGCGTTCGCAGCCGCGGCGTTAAGCGCGCTCTTTCTTCCGGCCCGCTGGTGGAAACCAGTGGCGATCGCCTTTGGAATCGGCGTTTTGTTTTTCGTCGGTGATTGGTCTCGACCTTGGCCGGCGCATTCCCCTTCCCGCTGGCGCGAAGCTTCGCAAGCCATCGCGGCCGCGGGCGCTCAATCCGGAACTCCCGTTATCTGCCCGAGTCCGTTTGTTGAGGCGCAGTCGCCCGTGTGGTACCCGAACTATCCCATGCCCAACTTCCTCTCCTGCCATCTTCTCCGTTATTCAGTCCCAGGAAAGAAGTATCTGTTTCCATTCTTGTCATCGCCGGATGCGGAGCAGTTCGCTGCCGGCCTTTCGCAATCGGAACTCGTACCGGCCCGGAAATTCTTCATCTACGGCGGCGCGGCCAATGTCCGCTATTGGCGTAATTGGTTCGCCTGTCAGCCACAACTCGCCGGCTGGTCGAACCATTCCCTCGGGAGCTTTGGCGACGTCAATGCCATTGTCTTCGAGGCGCCGTAAGCGGACCGAGCTAGGCCTCGTCCACAGAATCATTGGCCTCTTTCCCGCCGGCGCCCTCGTTTCTGCCGCCCAGGTGAAGTAGGCTTTTCAGCTTCTGCCAGTAGAGACGGCACGCCGCGGCGATTGCGAGAATGCTTGAGATCGCCACCTGCCAAGCGATACTTCCGCTAGCGGGATCTAGATAGGCGGGAATATATAGACTCATCTTGTCGGCTCTAGAAATTCAGCATTGGAATCGAATGATAATCACCGTGGCCGTCGAACAAGTACACTTCGTCGGCTCGCCCGACGCCGTCGACGGGCTCGCGTTTGTCGAGGACGCGAGATAACACCGTCAGCACGCTATGCTTCTGCGGATCGACCGATGGCGTCTGAGCCCCAGCGCGCTTGATCGCCAGCAGCATGGAAAAGCGATCGAGCAAGTCCCGCAATGTGGGTGCGGCGGCATAGTCTAGCTGCTCGGCATCCACATCGCGGGGCACCCGACTGGCCGGCAGATCGCCAGGCGCGCAGCGGATCCGCGAACCGTGGTCTCCATGGATCACCAACTACCATACCCTCCAGAACCCCGCTCCGCTGAAGCATCCCTAGGAAACCGTCGAGTTGGCCGGCAACGAACTGTACCTGCTCGCAATAGCGGCAATATCGCTCATCGTATTCCTGCGCTGTCAGCTGCTCATCGGCGCGGTCTCCTTCCCACTCCTTCATCGGCCTCACCCTTCCGTCCGGCCGGTACATGTAAGGGGGTGTGGGGTCAACAGGTGTACGAAGAAGAACGTTCCCCGCGGCGCTTTGATGATCTCGTGCGCGATCCGGCCGGGCCAAATATCGGTGAGCGCCGGCGGACCACTGAGCTTGAACTCCAAGCGAGTGGGGAAGAAACATCTTATCCGCGCCATCCAGGGATCGCTGGCCTGATAGGTGGCCACAATCCAGCGGAAGCGTTCGGCCCAGCTGCCCAGTTGATTCAAATGCTTCAGCTCTTCACCATATTCCCGGCAATCGGCTGCATCGGACGAGGCGTCGCACATCCTCAAGGACGCGTGCTGATAACCAACGATGGAATATCCCTCGACGATGCGCTGAATTTCATCCGGGTTGGCATTGACGTTCCGCGCCGTGATGTCCTGAATGGTGCACTGAAATACTCGGCGGCGGACAGATTCCTCGATGAATTTCGAGAGGTCGCCTTTTTTTGCGCCCTGGGCACCCCAGAAAGGTGCGTAGTGTCAGATCGGTGTCCTTCGAGACCTTGATGCACCAGCGGACGGTTTCTTCTTGCATGACGGCACCTATACCCTTAACTAGATAAACGCTTATACGTCCAGCATAGGCTCCAGGAAGGCGCGTCCCCATTACGCACCACTTTGTAACACGCCGGCCAGCCACCTCGGCCGGTCTTCGCAGTCTATCCAGCCCCAGGCTGTCGAACTTGGCAGTTTGCGCTCTATAGGCTGGCGTTCGCCCGAGTCGCCGCGCTTCGGCCGCAAGCCGACATAACAGCCTACGTCCCGGCTCTTGGCAAAGCGGCGCGGATCGTCCACCGTCAACACATAGGTCAGAGCGATCAAGGGTCCCACTCCGCTGACTTGCCGCAGGAGTTCGGTTTCCGGATACTTGATACGGGCGATCTGCTCAATGTATTGGTCACTGACTTTGATCCGGGCGGTCATCGTTTCCACTTGCTCCAGCAACGGCCGTAAGGTTTGCTGCAAGCTCCCCGGCAGCCCCGACAGCTTGGCCGGCCCCAGGTTGTCGGCGTCGCAGGTCGGCAGCCGCTCACCCACCGATTTCGCCAAACCCCGCGCCGAGTTCACCAGACTGGTTCGGGCATCCACTAGCGCCGCCCGGACCCGAATCACCAGCAGATCCTGCTGCGCTTCTTCGCAGCGGTGCCGGATGGGCCGCAGCAACTGCGGATTGGCCCGCGCTAGACGCGCCAGTGTGCGCGCGTCTAGCCGGTCGTCTTTGCGGCTGCTCTTGCTGATCAACTGCACTTGCCGGGCATTGGCCACGATCACCTCGTACCCCAGCCGGCTCAGCAATCGGCTGACCCATGGTGAATGCGTTCCCACCTCCATGGCGATGCGGCACCGTGGACGCGCCCCGAAGGTTCCCAGCATCGCTTTCTGGTTCGTCGCCACGCTTTCTTCCACCACCGAGCCCTCCTCATCCAGCACGCAATACCGGCTGGTCTTGTCGCCCAGGTCCATTCCGATCGTGTACGATCTTTTCGCGGGGCGGCTTTTCCGCCCCCCTTTCGGACTCTGTTGACAAGTGCTACGCTTCTTCATGGCTGGTCTCCTTCTTTGCACTTCGAGTGCGCATTTATGGGCAGCTTGACGCATCCCGCTCGGTTGACCGGCCTTCTCATCCCATCTCCAAAATGGGTCGGGGCTCAGAGGCTTTTTGCGCTCTTTCACGTCTGATTGACAAGCTGGGGGCAACCGCTCCGA
>DATFZA010000451.1:0-13244 GCA_035314765.1 Bryobacteraceae bacterium | reverse complement strand
GGTCCAGGCTGAACGATATGCGCTCCCCGAGGTAAATGAGCCTTCCGCCTTCCAAGGTGAGGAAGCCCAGGTCCCAATCGGGAAAACCTTCCAAGCGCATGGTCTCCGGTCCTGGACAGAGACCAGCGAAAAGTGCCGCTGAATCGGAACATTTCAAGCGTTGGGCCAAAGCCGCCTTCATGCGGCGGTAGAAATTCTTCCACATCCATTGTTCGGTCCCGAGCGCGATCAGGAAGCAGAAAACCAGCCCGGCCAGAAAGAGCAGAAAATCCTTCTTGGGGCCATACGGAAGCGCCCGAATTCCGTAGCTTAGTGCCAGGGGCAGCAGCACGGCCAGGATCTCAATCGTCCACAACGCCGAGACCAGGCAGCGCTGTTTCGCGCCGGTGTTGAACAGCGGATCGCCGGAAGCGAGCTCCGCCGGCAGCGCATAGGTTCGCCGTGCCGCGCTAGCGGGCGCGGCAGATATTGCTGCTTCCAGGTTTTCCAATTCGTACGAACCGCCGCCAATCAGGTCCGGATTTTCCAAAATTGCCAGCGCTCTCTCATCCGGAACGTTGAACCTCCGGCCCAGGGCCAAGACACGGGCTCGCATGGAAGGATGCGACAGGATCGATCCCTGCATTCCGCCCCAATCGACAGGCGACTGCGTGAGTTTCGTCAAGCGCGCCAGCGCGGCAATTTTCGCTTCGGGATCGCCGGTCAGTTGCGCGGCTTGGGCGTCGGCGCTGAATTCATTGCGTTGGGAAATCCGCGCCATCAGGAAGGTAATTCCAATCGCGAATATGGGCACATGCCAAATCCACTCCGGGAGATGGAGCCTGGTGACCATGAAGCCCATCAGGGGGCCGCTCAAAAGGATCGCCGCCCACAGCACCACCGTCTTCGCGGCGATGTGCCGGCCGCGCAAGTGTCCGATCTCGTGCGCCATCACGGCGTCTACTTCCCGCCGCGGCAAGGCGCGTAGCATGCTCTCGGTGAGCATGACGTTGCCGCCGGACATGGCATAGGCGTTCACCTCGCGCGGCACAAGACTGCGTAACAGATAGAGATTCGGCACCCTCACTCCGGCCTTGGCAGCGAGCGCCGACACGCGATCCCGGAGTTCTCCGCCGCTGAGCAGGCGTATTCGCGAATAAGTCCAATGGGATGCCGCCCAGGCGAGCGCGCGATAACTGAGAAATGCGCCAATCATTGTTGCGCCGGCGACCGGGCGGCTCCGCGCGAACATAAACGCGCCGACAATGATGAAAGACAACGGCACGAAACTCAGGGCCTGCGCGGTCATGTTTCGCTTCAGAGCGGCCGCCAGTTCTCCTTTTTCGGCGGGCGGATGGCTGACCAGCAGACACAAGAAGACGGCGATCAGGAGCGGTAGAGAGAAGAACAAGACGCCCGCAATAGCGACCAGCCACTGTTGATCCGGCGCGATCCGGGAGCAGAACGCGGCGAGATCGGACAGACTTGCCGCCGAGATCCAGTAAATGAAAGTGCCGAGATTGATCCAACTCAGCCACACGAGCCTGCCTCCGGCCGGACGTCCCGCTCTCCCCTTGGTCAGCAGGATCGCCGTTAACACGGGTAGGGACAGCACCACCACCAACGGAACAATTAGACGATCGGGTTGAAACTTATGCCCGGCTCTGACCGGAAGATCGGGCGGAGGTTCTCCGGTATCGGTTCTGAACGAGTAGGATGCGCCAGACCGGCGCTTGTCATCCCTGTAAACGGTCCAGCGGGAATCGACTTTCGGCTCATCTTTCGTGTCCCCCAGTTCACCCCGGATAAATACAGCAACATTTAGGTGCTTAACGCCCGTCTCCGCCTGCAACGCCGATGTAAGGCCGGCGAGCCGAAGTGTGTCGCCGACCACCGTTCCATCGCTTTTTAGCAGCCTTTTGCAAGTGCCGGCGAAATACCGTTCACCGGCATGAACATCGCGCCAATTGCAAGGGAAGTTGTCCCGAACCGCTTTTTCGATGTTACCCGGGATCGGATCCGCAGAGAACCAGAAGGCATTCAGCGTTACGTCGCCGTTGGCTGTGACGGTGACCGTGAGAGTGATGTCTCCCTGCTGGGGAACGTCCTGCGCCAACATTCCGAAGAGCGAGGCAACCGCCAATGCCTCGATTATGCGGACGAGGAACATGTCGCCATCCTATCGGCCACATGCTAAGAAACCTGTATTGGAGCGCGAAGGACTGCACAGGCTAAAGCCTGTGCCACAAGATGCTGCTGACTGCTTAAATCAAGTAGCACCTCCGTCTAACCCACAACGTCAGTGAGGGACCGGGCACCGATCCCCTCACTAACGTTCGGGGTTAGACATGGGTCAACATGGTTCAGAAATGTACAAACTCCAGGCACAGGCTTCAGCCTGTGCCACAGAGTACAGCTAGATGCTTGATAAGAAAGTGGCACAGGCTTTAGCCTGTGCTGATTGACAATTCTTTCAGCATCCCACTTACGCCTTGGCTTTTTTTACCGCTTCAATCAGCGCCGGGACAACTTCGAATAAATCGCCGATAATACCGTAATCCGCCACTTCGAATATGGGCGCGTTGGCGTCTTTATTAATGGCGATTATGGTCTTGGCGCCCTTCATGCCCACCAGGTGTTGAATGGCGCCGGAGATTCCTACCGCCAGATACACCTTGGGAGAGACCGTTTGGCCGGAGCTGCCGACCTGCCGCTCCATGGGAAGCCAGCCGCTATCGCAAATCGGACGCGATGCGGCCAGTTCCGCGCCCAGCACCTTGGCTAGCTCTTCCACAATGTGGATATTGTCTTTTTCCTTAATCCCGCGGCCGACAGAGACGATCAATTCGGCGGCGGTGAGATCGACGGCGCGAGCGGACTCGCGGAAGGGCGCTTCCGGCTTCTGGCGAATTTTGCCGGCATCCAACGTTGGCGCGAAAGCTTCTACTGTCGTTGAACCAGTTTTCAGATTGTCGGCGCGAAACGCCCCAGCCTGCATGGAGGCGAAGTGCGGCGCGGGTCCCGTGGCCTGGACGTCGGAGTTGAGTTTGCCTTGGAATAGCTGGCGCACAAATACGGGCGATCCGCCTTCCATCCGCAGACCGACTACGTCGCTGATCAGCACCTGGCCAAAACGTGCCGCCAGCTTCGGCGCGAAATCGCGAACTTCGTAGGTGTGCGGGAAGATCACCAGATCGGGATTGGCGTGCTTGATCAACTGCGCGATGGCGTCGGTTTGGGCGTCGGCAGTGTAGTCTTTCAACAGATCGTGATTGACAGAGTAGACCTTGTCTAGCGCATACCCGGCCAGTTCCTTGGCCAGCGCATCCGCGCCTTGACCGATAACGGCGGCGGACACATTTCCGCCAATTTGCTGGCCGGCGGCCAGCGTCTCCAGCGACATCTTGTTCCAAGCGCCGCCGTGCTGTTCCGTAATCACCAGAACGCCGCTCATATAACGCGCACCTCGAATTTGAGTTTTTCCACCAGCTTGGCAGCGGCGGTTTTGGCGTCGCCTTCCATGATTTGGGTTTGTTTGGAGCGCAGCGGGAGATAGACTTTTTGGATCACGGCGACAGGAGCCGATGCGCCGCCGAGTTCGGCCGTGGTGAAGCGCTTCACTTCCTTTGTCTTAGCTTTCTTGATGCCCATTAGCGTGGCGTAGCGTAGCTTGTTGATGCCGGATTGAATGGTGAGCACCGCCGGCAGCGGCATGGTCACGTTTTGGAACCAGCCGTTTTCCAGCTCGCGTTTCACTTTGATCGAGCTGCCGTTCACATCCACTGCCATGATGAGCGTTCCGTGCGGCAGGCCGAGCAGCTCGGCCATGACCACGCCCGTTTGGCCCGCACCCAGGTCGTCCGATTGCAGACCAGTGAGAATCAAGTCGGCGTTCTCGGATTTGGCGGCATTCGCCAGCAACTTAGCAACGGCCAGGGTATCTAGGGCGGGCAGATTCTCTTCTTCAATATGGAGCGCTCGATCCGCGCCCTTGGCCAGCGCTTCCCGGATGGTCTGTGAGGCGCGAGCGGGCCCCAGGCACAGCGCGATTACCTCGCCGCCGTGCTTTTCTTTAAGCTGGAGAGCTTCTTCCAGAGCGTACGCGTCCGGTTCATTGATCTCGAAACTCAAGTCGCCTTCCTGAATCCAATGGCCGCTCGAGTCGATGCGTAACTGCGAGTCCCGCACGGGGACTTGCTTGATGGCTACGATAATCTTCATAAATTATTCGCTAAATGTCTTAAAAATCAGGCTGGCGTTCGTTCCGCCGAAACCAAACGAGTTAGACAGCGCATATTCGATTTTCATGGGCCGGGCGCAGTTCGGAACATAGTCCAAATCGCACGCCGGATCGGGAGTATTCAGATTGATGGTCGGCGGAGCAACCTGATCCCGCATGGCAAGGATGGTGATCCCGGCCTCCAAACCTCCGGCGCCGCCCAGCAGGTGGCCGGTCATGGACTTGGAGGAACTGACCGCCAGCTTGTATGCGTGCTCTCCAAAGGCGCGTTTAATTGCGGACGTTTCTATCTTATCGCCAATTTCGGTGGAAGTGGCGTGCGCATTGAGGTAGTCGATCTTGGACGGTTCCAGGGACGCGTCGCGCAGGGCATTGCGCATCACACGATACATGCCGTCACCGTCGGGGTCCGGGCTGGTGATGTGATACGCGTCAGCCGACATGCCATAGCCGACGATTTCCGCCAGAATGTTGGCCTTGCGCGACTTGGCAAATTCGAGTTCTTCCAGCACCAAAATCCCGGCGCCTTCCGCCAGCACAAACCCTTCCCGGCCTTGATCCCAGGGTCGGCAAGCGTGCTCAGGATCGTCGTTGCGCTGCGAGAGCGCGCGCATGGCCGCAAATCCGCCCACGGTCAGGGGAGTGATGCAAGCCTCCGCGCCGCCGCAGATCATGACGTCGGCGTCCAGATGCTGGATGATGCGATAGGAATCGCCGATGGAGTTGGCGCTGGTGGCGCAGGCCGTGGCGGTGGCGGAATTCGGCCCTTTGGCGCCGGTCCGGATAGATACCGTCCCGGAGGCGAGGTTCACAATCGTCGCGGGTATGAAAAACGGCGAAATGCGGTTGGGCCCTTTTTCCAGCAGGTTTTTGTGCTCGCGCTCAATTACTTCGAAACCGCCGATTCCGCTGCCGATGTAGACGCCCACGCGTTCGGCAAAGTCCGGTTCCACTTTGAGCTGGGCCTGCGTCATGGCAAACTCGCTGGCCGCGATCGCAAATTGAATGAACCGGCCCATCTTTTTGATTTCCTTCTTCTCCACCCAATTAGCTGGATCGAAGGATTTCACTTCGCCGGCGATGCGGCAATTGAAGCCCGTCGCGTCAAATTGTTCAATGCGGGAGATGCCGTTACGGCCTTGCCGAACGGCCTGCCAAGTCTCTTCGGTACCAATCCCCACGGCGCTAAGCAAACCAACGCCGGTCACTACAACTCTACGCGCCAAATGACACCCCGATAACTAAGCACCGGTCACGAACGCTCCCCAACGGCCGCGGCTCAGTCACGACATCCGCGTCCCCAGCCCCGGGCCGGCGCCACGCGTCCGGCTTTCGCCCCGAATCGAGCGTTCCCAAGAGCTTGCACACGCGCCCCAATAAGCTCAGCAGAGCAATTGTCAACATAACGCTGGGACATGACTGATTCCTCTAAAGCGGCTACTTCTTCTTCGCTTCGATATAGTCGATGGCGTCTTTTACGGTTGCGATCTTCTCGGCGTCTTCGTCCGGAATATCGATATCAAACGCCTCTTCAAAAGCCATGACGAGTTCGACGATGTCGAGCGAATCGGCGCCGAGATCATCCACAAAGGACGCGGTGTTGTCCACCTGGCTCTCGTCCACGCCCAACTGTTCCACGATGATCTGCTTTACTTTCTGTTCAACGGACATGAAGCCTCCAAAAGTATCTGCAAACTCATTGATTCTAGCGACGATGACGCACGGCTGCAACCTTTTTTGAGGGTAGCGAAGGAGAGTATGTGCGCGCGGCGGTTTAGAATCAAACCAGTGTACTTATCGTTACTGCCTCTCTGGACTCTCCTCTTTTTCCAGCCGGCCAAACAGACGGCAGCCGATGCACGGCTGGACCAGGCCCTGGCTGGAGTAGCTGGGGCCGCCGCGCAATTCCTCAAGTCTGCGCCGCGTTACGGCGCTCAGGAAACTCTCAAACAGAAAGCGATTGTAACACCCCGCCATGCCTCGCCCGCCGATCAGACTCCAGATCTAACAAAAGACAGGCAAATCCTGTCCGTTTACGCCTTGTGCGGACAGGCCTCGCGCTCCGGGGTGATCGGGGCCCAATCGTTGCGGGAAGTCCGGGTGATTTACGAGATCGACGGCAGGAGCATATTGCCGAGGGCCAAGGCTTGGTCGGAACTGCAAGACGCCGCGCTGGTCGATCTCGGGCGCAGGCCGGAACTCGGCGCTGAGTTTGAACGGGAGAGTCTGGGTGACACGGCGGTCGATTTCGGGCAGATCCTGCTGCTGTTTCAAAAGGCCAGTCTTCCTAAGTATACCTTCGCGGTGATGAAATCGGAAAGGATCGGCGCCGATCCGGCGCTCGCGATCTCGTTTGAGCAGCAGTCCGGCCTCGCTTCGTTGCATCTCAATGAAGCAGGCAAACGCAGCCAAACCCGTCTGGAGGGGCAGATTTGGGTGCGCGCCACAGACTATTTGCCTTTACGGATTGTTTTGCGGGCGGAACGAGAACACAAGAAAGTTCATATCCGCGACGAGGCGCAGGTCGATTACGAACCGCACCAGGGGACAACACTGTTGCCGGCTTCAGTGAGCCACCGTCGATATCTGGACGACCACTTGCGCGCGGAGAGCATCTACCAGTATGGCGAGTGGCTGAACTTGAACTCGGTAGTGAGATAGACTGCGAAGCGAAATGAACCGCATCGTATATCTGCACGGATTCGCCAGCGGCCCGGGATCGAAAAAAGCGCAATACTTCGCCAGGCGGCTACTGGAGCGCGGCGTCACTCTGGAAGTGCCGGATCTGGCCGAAGGGGATTTCGAGAATCTCACCGTTACCCGGCAGTTGCAGGTGGTCGAGCGCGTATGTGGAAAGGAGGCGGTTTGTTTGATGGGATCCAGCTTGGGCGGATACCTGGCCGCGCTCTACGCCGCGCGGCATTCGGAAGTGGAAAAGCTGGTATTGATGGCGCCCGCATTTTCCTTTGTCACGCGGTGGCCGAAAGCCTTGGGCGCGGAGCGATTCGAGGAGTGGAAGAACACCGGTTTTCTCGCCGTGCCGCATTATGGAACGGGAGGTGAACAGCGGGTTTCCTACCGCTTGATGGAAGATGGGCGATTCTACGAAGATTATCCGAAATTTTTCCAAAAGGCGCTGATTTTTCATGGCAAGAACGACACCGTAGTCCCGCCGGGAATGTCCATAACGTTCTCGCAGCAGCACGCCAACACTACGCTGCGCCTGATGGATTCCGATCACGAACTGCTGGACGTGCAGGACGCGATGTGGGCTGAGATTCAGCCGTTTCTGGGAGTTTGAGATTCGCGTTCTACGCTCCATCTGGATCTGGTTCGCCGCCAGCGCGCTGATCGTTTTCTGGCTGCCGTTGCTGTGGTCGATCTGGCTGTTCGACCGCGATCCAGCGCGCAAGCGGACGGCGCGCTGGTTCCGGCGGCTGGGGCGGAACCTGGGGCGGTTGAATCCGTGGCGCCTGCATTTGTCGGGCGCGGAGAACATCCGGCCCGGACAGGCGTACGTGATTGTCAGCAATCATCAATCGCTGGCCGATATTCCATTGCTCTGCTATTTGCGGACGGACACCAAGTGGATGGCCAAGGCCGAACTCTTCAAGATTCCGGTAGTGGGCTGGATGATGGCCATGGCGGGCGATGTGCGGGTGGAACGTGGCAATGCGAGAAAGGCCGCGCAGTCGCTGCTGGAGTGCGGAAAATGCCTGCGCGCCGGCAGCTCCGTGGTGATGTTTCCCGAGGGCACGCGGTCGCTCGACGGCAAACTACTGCCGTTTTTCGACGGGCCCTTTCAACTGGCGATTCGCGAGCAGGCGCCGGTGTTGCCGGTGGTGGTGAATGGAACATTGAACGCCCTGCCGCGGCGCAGTTGGCTCTTCGGCGACACCATGGATATCACTCTCCATGTGCTGCCGGAGGTGAGCGTGGCGGGACTTTCCACAAAGCAGGCCGGACAGTTGCGCGATGACGTGCGCGCCCAAATCGAGTCTCGACTAATACGCCGGCCTTCCTCTCAGAATTAGCTGGGGCGAGTTTACAAAACTTAGCAATTCGTTTACAACAAACCTGCCAACTTTGGCTTCTTTGAACCGTCAATATTTGTGTACGAAGAGCAGAGAGACAACACAATGTATCAAAGGAGTAAGATTGTGAAACATTATTTTCGAACGATAGCCGCCCTGGCTGTGATCTTTATAGGTAGCGCGCTCGTTCCCGCACTGAAGGCCGACGAATGGGACAAGAAGACCATCCTCAGAGTTGACCAGTCAATTGAGGTCCAGGGAAC
Source organism: Bryobacteraceae bacterium (assembly GCA_035314765.1). Classification (GTDB taxonomy): domain Bacteria; phylum Acidobacteriota; class Terriglobia; order Bryobacterales; family Bryobacteraceae; genus DATFZA01. The sequence goes on along the minus strand of DATFZA010000451.1, from coordinate 4,728 downwards.
CGTGCTACCTCCAGGATTGTACGTGATGAGACTTCTCGATTCGTTCGCGGATCGTCACGCCGTCGGAGTGTTTAGCGCCCGTGAGAACCATCTTATCGTTTCGGTTCAAGCGCTTCCAGCGTATAGGTTAGCGATCACGGATGACAGTAAGTTCAACTTCTATGAAGGAGCTGAGGGACGGCCACCGGAGTTGCGCACGTGGTTTTATCCGGGCGATAACTTCGGCTTTGAATTTAGACCCAGTTCAGGAGAATCGGCGGCCCAGTCCGCACGCCGGCAGACGAATGCTACATCCTACAATGCCGGGGGCAACTAACCAATCGGCTTGACCTGCACGACAGTATTTCGCGAGATAGCCGCGCCCGTTGGAGCCCCGATGCTCTGGCGGGCGCTTTTCTTACTTTGGCCGATCCAAGCGGGATCCCGTCGTCGCCGACCCAAGCCGGAATGGGAACTCCTCCGAGGGAGGTCCGGACAAGAGTATCCGTTCGTGATGTTTTCTTGATCCGACGAACTAAGGACCTGTCAGGAAACAACCAAGCCACTACTTCCGGACCGCTCCCTGACGGTCGCGGCTCAGTCACGCCCTCCTAGCCACTACTTCCGGACCGCTCTGTTGAAGACGCAGTCCAAATCATTGATTCCACGAATCCGGCGCGCGGCGTCTTCATCTCTTTGGGAGGGCCGCAGGCCCATGGGGACTCTGTTGAAGACGCAGTCCAAATCATTGATTCCACGAACCCGGCGCGCGGCGTCTTCGTCCCTTTGGGAGGGCCGCAGGCCCATGGGGACTCCCTGACGGTCGCGGCTCAGTCACGCCTTCCGAGCCGCGACCGTCAGGGAGCGGTTGAATTGGTTGTTTCATGACGGGTACTAAGCACACCTTCTATTCCCGCTCTCTCATGAAAGGTTCCAGTTCAAGGTTGCGAACCATGTTGTGATAGGTTTTCGGCGCTGCGGTAAAGGTATGCTTAACGAAAGACGTGGGCCGATATCAATGTCGTCGATGAAAGGCCATGGCATTGGCGCGGACTGCGCTGAACGGAGTGCCGGACGACAAGGGTGTGGGATAAAGTCGATGCCGAACATCAACGGTCTTCTCGAAACGGGGCTCTTCGTTGAGAACTTGGCCAGGGCGCGCGACTTCTACCAACGGGTTGTGGGGTTGGAGATGCTCAGGGAGAGCGAAGCTGGTTGTGTGCTCGTGGTGGCCCAGGGGCAGCTACTGCTGCTGATCAGCCATCAAAAGGCCAGAATACCCAGCAAGACTCAAGGAGGCGAGGTCCCGGCGTGCGTTGGCGGCGCGGGAGAGATCTTGGGAGCGGGGCACGTAGCTTTCGCGATCGCTGAGGCCGATCTCGCTCAGTGGCGGGTTCGCCTGGAGAGCCAAGGCGTGCAGGTGCTGAGCGAGGTCGCCTGGGAAGGCGGAGCGCACAGCCTCTATTTCAGAGATCCGGACGGTCACCTACTCGAACTCGCGACGCCTGGGCTTTGGGGTCTTCAACGGTAGGAAATGGTGGGACCCCGGGCGGGCTCACTTGTGGCGGTAAGTGATTCTGCCCTTCGTCAAGTCGTAGGGTGAAAGCTCCAGTGTCACCCGGTCACCATTCATGATCTTGATCCGATTACGCCGGAGTCTTCCCCCCATGGTCGCAAGCACGGGTCGGCCCGCGTCCAGTTGAATCGAAAACATCCCGGCCTTGAACTTTTCAACGACCTTACCCATCACTTCGATTGCGTCTTCTTTTGGCAAAATGCTGTTAAACCTTTCCGTCCTATCTTCCGTTTCACCCAACATTACTATTGTACCGCCGAAGACCCGTTAACGGGAGACCGTGAGAGTTTGAGATAGGTCCAATGCCTTTTTGGGGCGACATGCCCGCTATTCGAGTGCGCTCAGAACACCGCGAAGCAGAACACGCGATTCGACTCGCTCGGCGACAGGCAGTAATCGCCTTCTTCCAGCGCTTCAGCGGCTTCGATGCGGTACAGTTTGCCACCCTGGGGGAAAACAGTCAAATGAATCGGCTCGGCGCCGCCCTTTTTGCGCTTCGCCGTGAGCGAGACCTCGCGCGCGCCGTCGCGGGCCTCTGCCTTGTACAACTCCATGCGCTCCGGCGCGAGTGTCTGCGCGTCGAGAATGAAGATCGGTTCAGCCAAGGGAGTCCGCGCGGGGGATGTCGCGCCGGCTATCGTGTACACCGAATCCTTGCCCTTTTTCTCTTCCTTGGCCTCGGCGGATTCGGTCGCTACCAGCTTGGTGGCATGCAGAAGATAGGGCAGGTCGGGTTTAGGAGGCTTCGGTCCGGTGTATTTATCGGCGGCGAAAACGGGCAGTATCCAGAGGCCGGCGGCGAGGAAAACGATCCTGACCATTGACCACATTCTAGCTCCGGAACCGCAAAAAACGCAGCCTCCGTCCTGGGGCGTGCCACAATAGCGTCTGCATGTCGAAGTTGCTCGAAGGCAAGACCGCGCTCGTTACCGGCATCGCCAACAAGTGGAGTATTGCTTACGCCATCGCTCGAGCTTTCGTTCGCGAAGGCGCTGAAGTCATTGTCGCTTACCAGAGCCACCGCCAGAAGCTTACGGCGGAAGATCTGGCTCATGAACTGAAAATCGAGCGGCTGTTGCAGTGCGATGTGACCAAGAGCGAGGAACTTGATCGGCTCACCGTGGATCTCGAGGGCACACAGCTTCACTCCCTGGTGCATGCCATTGCTTTTGCCAACCGCGAGGACTTGGCTCAGCCGTTTATCGAAACCTCGCGCGAAGGTTTCCTGCTGGCCCAGGAAGTGAGCGCCTATTCGTTGGTAGCTTTGGCCCGCGCCGCGCGGCCCGCTTTCAATCCGCCCGATCGGGGTGGGGCCAGCGTCACCACCCTCAGTTACCTCGGCGCCGTGCGAGTCGTCAGGAATTATAATGTAATGGGTGTCGCCAAGGCTGCCTTGGAGAGCACTGTGCGGTACCTGGCGGCCGACTTGGGCGCGTCTAATATTCGGGTGAACGCCATCTCGGCTGGCCCGATTAAAACGACCTCCGCTCGCGGCATTCGCGATTTTACGAAGGTCTTGGAAGGCACGGTGACGTTGAACCCATTGCGCCGGAACACCGATCCGGCGGAAGTGGCGGATAGCGCGGTTTTCTTGGCCAGCGATCTGGCACGGGGCGTTACCGGAAACATCTTGTACGTTGACGCCGGGTTTCAAATCATGGGGCTGGCGCTGCCGGATTGAATGTTGACAATTTTGCCTGACACTTTTTATCATTATGTTTTCAGTACGCTATGCGGGCTCCCGGAGCCGGCCCATTCTGAAGTGCCTCTTATTCTCAAACAACGCCTCACACGGCGTCTCAAACAACAACTATGATCAGGGTTCAAGATCTCACCAAGCGATACGCGCGCACAATCGCCGTGGATCACATTTCTTTTGAAGTTCAAAAAGGGCAGATTGTCGGTTTTCTGGGGCCCAATGGCGCCGGCAAAACCACCACCATGCGCATCCTGACGTGTTTTCTTCCGCCCAGCGAAGGGACCGCGACAGTGGCCGGCTTCGATGTGCTCGAGCAACCGATGGAAGTGAAGAAGCGCATCGGCTATCTGCCGGAGAGCCCGCCGCTTTATCCGGAAATGGAAGTTTCCGAATACCTCAAGTTTGTCGGCCAGCTAAAAGGCATGTCGGGCAGCGCGCTCAAGTCTCGCATCAATGAGGTCGCCGACCGTTGCGCTATCGCCGACGTCAAGAGCAAACTGATCGGCAAGCTTTCTAAAGGCTATCGCCAGCGCGTCGGACTGGCGCAGGCGATTATTCACAATCCCGAAGTGCTGATTCTCGATGAGCCGACCGCCGGCCTCGATCCATTGCAGATCAACGAAACGCGCGACCTGATTAAGAGCCTGGCCGGCGATCACACTATTATCCTGAGCACACACATTCTGCCGGAAGTGGAACAGACCTGCCAGCAGGTGGTGATCATCAACAAAGGCAAACTGGTGGCGACGGATTCGGTCGAAAATCTGCAACATCGCGCCGGCGGGGCGGATTCCGTGCTGGTGGAAGTGGAAGGCCGCGACGGCTCTCTGAGCGCCCAAGCCATTCAACAGCGGTTGGAGACAGTTTCCGGCGTGAGCCGGGTGATTTTCAAGGAGTCGCGCGCGCAGCGTTCGGTTTTTGAAGTGGACGGCTTGAAAGACCGCTTTATTCGCGGCGACCTGGCTCGCGCCGTCGTCGAGAGCGGCTGGAACCTCAATGAATTGCGGTCTGGCGCGGTGACGCTGGAAGAAGTCTTCCTGCAGTTGACCGGCGGTGAGAAGTCCGCTGCGCCCGAGCCTGAGCCGGCCGTCCAGGAAGTGGAACATCAATGAGAAATACTTGGATCATCTGTTTGAAAGAGCTGCGAAGTTATTTTGTCTCTCCAGTAGCGTACATCCTGCTAACTATGTTTGCCGTGATTTACGGGTACTTTTTTTGGTTCCTGGTCACACTTTTTGACCGATCTGGCATGCAGACCCAAATGCAGGGCCAGAGTTTTCCCATGAATCTGAACGAGCAGATCATCCGGCCGCTGCTCGGCAACATGAGCGTGGTCTCGCTGTTTTTCATACCGATGATCACCATGCGCCTGTTCGCGGAGGAAAAGCGCACCGGGACCATCGAATTGCTGGCGACGTCGCCGGTACGCGATACCGAGATTGTTCTCGGCAAATGGCTGGCGGCGGTGATGCTT
>DATFZA010000450.1:0-17692 GCA_035314765.1 Bryobacteraceae bacterium | reverse complement strand
TCAAGGTGGGCGACTATTTCATCTGCGGTTCGGTCTTCAGCAAAGTTCGCGCCATGTTCGACGACCGCGGCACACCGGTGCGCGAAGCCGGGCCGTCCTCACCGGTCGAAGTGCTGGGTCTCGAATCTTTACCTGAAGTGGGCGACAGCTTCCAGGTGGTTACCGATACCGCCAAAGCCAAGCAGATCGTGATCTATCGCGAGGCGCGCGCCCGCGACGCCGCCATGTCCAAGGGCACCCGGATTACGCTCGAGCAACTACATGAGCAGCTCAAGGAAGGCGAAGTCAAAGAGCTGAATATCATTCTCAAGACGGACGTCGGCGGCACCGCCGAGGTGCTCAGCGAGATGATGCAGAAGCTCTCGAACGATAAGGTGCGCATCCGCATCCTTCGTGCGGCCGTAGGCGCCATCAATGAAAGCGATGTGCTGCTGGCTTCGACTTCGGATGCCATCATCATCGGATTCAGCGTCCGGCCGGAGCGCAACGCCACCGCGCTAGCGGAAAAAGAGAAGGTGGACATCCGACTGCACACCATCATCTACGAACTAACCGACGAGTTGAAGAAAGCCATGACCGGCATGCTCGAACCGGTGTTCAAGGAAGTGTACCAGGGACGGGTCGAGATCCGCGAGGTTTTCCGCATCAGCAAGGTTGGCAACGTGGCTGGCTGCTACGTTCTGGATGGCCTCATCAAGCGCGACAGCGAGATACGCGTCCTGCGGGACAATGTTGTGGTCCATACTGGCAAGATTGACACGCTTAAGCGCTTCAAGAACGACGTAAGCGAAGTGAAGGCCGGATTCGAGTGCGGTCTTACGATCCGCAACTTCAACGACATGAAGCAGAGCGATGTGTTGGAAGCTTTCGTCACTGAACGCGTTGCGGTTGAGGCGATGGCCTAGTGTCCCAAGCCGGCAATGGACGGTCGGGTATGTGGGGCCGACCCCCTGGTCGGCGGGCGACCCCCCGGTCGCCCCAGCGAAGTTGTCCCGAATTTTGGCTGGTCGGGCAGAGCCAGACTCAGAGCCGAAGCGCGGGGTCCGGCGCGGACGAGGGCGTCCGCCCCACTACGACTTGTTTAGCATAGGATGCCCACCGTCGGAATTCTTACGCTGGAATTGCGGCTGGCCGACGCCCACTCCCTAAAAGACAAGCGCCACACTGTCAAAGGCCTCAAAGACCGCCTGCGCTCGCGCTTCAACGTAGCTGTGGCCGAAATCGACTACCAGGACACCTGGCAGCGCTCCCTTGTTTCGGCGGTCACTGTGTCCGCCGACCACCTGCGCGCCGAGCAGGTTCTACAATCGGTAGAGCGAGAAGCTGCGTCCTTTCTCGGAGGCACTCTGGTCGGCACAACTCTGGAATGGGTGGAATGAAATGGAATCTCCTTCTTCACACCGTACCGAACGCATCAGCGAAGCCTTGCGCGAGGAGCTTTCCGAGCTGATTGAATATGAAATGTCCGACCCGCGCGTTAACGGCGTGGTGGTGGTGGATGTTCAGATCTCGCCGGATAAGCGGCATGCGCATGTCCTGCTTGGCTTCACGGATGAATCCGTGGACGCCAAGGACGCCGTGAAGGCGCTGGAGCACGCTCTGCCATTTCTGAAGCGGCAACTGGCCAAACGCATGAATCTTTTCCGCATGCCGGAGCTGCGTTTTCAGGCCGATATTTCGGCGGAACTGGGCGGGAAATTGGATCGCTTGATGAAGCGCATTCGTAAGGGGCGGCCGAAGGACGCGTAGGTCTATTGAGGCAAATTGTCCAGATCCGCCAGGTCCTTCAACCGGCCGCTAGCCGCCTTGTTTTCGTTCGAGTTTAGAGACCTCGAGAACCCTTTGAATTCTCTCGCTAGCGCTGGGGCCATAGAAGGTCCTTCGAAGGAACTCAAGCGCCCGCAACCGCTCCTCGACCGGGCGGGATAACCAGTACTCCAGCGAATCGTCCGGATCGGTCAAGCGCGCGACAGAGAATTGCGTCCGGTCTAACCGGAGGTCGTCGATGTCGTCGGGTTCGGCGCCCATAACTTCAGTTTACAGCGTTGTCAGGAACCGCAGCGTTCTTTTGATATTCTTGACCAGTGACCAAGGTCAGATTGAGCGCGCTACCAGTTTGCCTGGCCGTGACATTGGCCGGTTGGGTCGCTTTCAGCCTCGGGTGCGCACGTGTATCCAGCCATGGCAGTGTGCCGCTGAGTGCGCTCCCTGCCTCGACGCTAGTCGTTGCCGATCGTGTTGACCATCTTGACGTGCTCGCCCGTGAACCGATGGTTGTGGAGCATCCGGACGGCACGTTGTTCGTGAGTGGCTACGGCCAACCGGGGCCAAAGCTGTGGAAGAGTCAGGACCGCGGTGCAACCTGGGCGCGCGTGAACGTCGGCAGCGAGGCCGACGGCGCCATAGGTAATTCTGACGTGGATCTAGCGGTCGCTGGTGACGGCACTCTCTACTTTGTGACGATGGGATATGACCGCAAGGCAAACGAAGGCACCCACATCGCAATTGGGGTCTCCCGGAGCTTGGGCGCGACTTGGCGCTGGACCATGCTGTCGAAAGACCGGTTCGACGACAGGCCGTGGGTCGCTGTGGCGGCCGATGGAACGGCGCACGTTATCTGGAACGACGGCAGCGGTGTTCGTCACGCGGTTAGCCGGGACGGAGGCGTCAACTGGACTGAGCAGCCCCGCATCCATGGACAGGGCGGGTCGAGTCATCTCGCGGTGGGCCCGAATCGGGAAGTCGCGGTGCGCGTGACTCCCTTGTCGGCGTCGGGCTTCAAGTTCAACGAAGGCGTCGATTTGATCGCGGTCAGCGCCGACGGCGGATTAACATGGCAGAATCACCCCGCGCCTGGACAGAAGCCGTGGAGCGCCTCGTTCAGCAGCTTTCCGCCGCGTTGGGTTGAGCCGCTCGCTTGGGACGCGCAAGGGAACCTCTATTCTTTCTGGGCGGACGGGAAGGCGCTTTGGCTGGCGCAATCCCTCGATCGAGGTGCGACGTGGGCGAGTTGGCAGGTGGCCGAGGGTGATGAGGATTCGTACTTCCCGTATCTCATCGCACGAGGGCGAGGCGAACTGGCAGCCACTTGGTTCTCGGGCCGGGGCGAGACCTTGCAGGCGCACGCGGCCAGGTTCGATGTTGGCAGCCGATCCACACCGCCGAAAATAATCGAGTCGCCGCCCTTCCGGCCCGACACCTGGGGAAGAGACACCAAGCCCGAAGATCCGCCGATTCGAGATACCGGCGGTGAATACTTGGCAGTAACCTTTCTCAAAGCAGGAGGCGTGGCGGTGGTCAGCCCTATTCAAGACGAGCGCGAACATCGCTTCGGATTCACCTGGTGGAGACTTGAAGAGCGCTGAACCCCCGCGCGGCTTGATCCCTACAGCGCCTTCGACCCCGTCGATATCTTAATTCCGCCGTTGGTTGTAACTAGATGGATATTAGGTCCGCCCGCGCCGAGATCGAAAGCCATGTTGCGTCCGGAACTCGCCTTGATCATGGAAACTCCGTCCCTCGTAATGCCCCCGTTTTCCGTCGACGCTTCGACATGCGCGGAAAACTGCGGTGAGGCCACGAGCGTAATACCGCCGTTGGTGGTCTTGACGTCCATGCCCTTGCCATCCCAGCGGTCGCCCGCCATGGTGACGTGCACGCCACCGTTGGTCGTATCGCCTTGCACCTCGCCGTTGACCTGGTCCAAATGGACCCCGCCGTTGACGGTGTGAAACTGCACTTTCCCGTGCACGTTGGCGACATGGATACCGCCGTTCATCGCGGTCATCGCGAGGTCGCTATGGTGCGGCGCGAAGATCTCGTAGTCGAGCGACCATTCATGATCGTGATCGGTAGCGGGCCCCTGAGCGTGGAGGCTCGCGGATCCGCTGGTGAATCGAATCTGCGGCGTCATGGAGCGCGCCTCCGCGTCCGTCGGCGCGGCCGTGCGAATCCGGGCGCGCACCAGAACATCCGCCCGATCCCAGCCTTGCACCGAGATCCCGCCATTTTCCCCGGGCGCGATGTCGATGGCGCCTCCGGAAGCGGGCATGGTTTGCTCTTTGATCTCGCAGTGCGTCGCGAGCCGGTGATGGGTCCAGGAATGCTCACTACAGATCAATTTGGGTTCCGGCGTTTGTGCCGCGGCCGTAAAGGACACTGCGGCAGCGGTCAGGATAACGGGACTCCAGTTCATTGGCGATCTCCTCTCTTTCCCTTTGTGGGGCCGGTTGGTAACCGGCGGCGGGTTGTCAACCCGCCTCCTCCCTTCGACGAACGAAAGTCGAATTGGTTGGTAAACCCGCCCAGGCCGATTAAGAATCGGCCGCAATCTCGAAAACCTGCCATCATGCCAGGCGCCCAGGGGACACAGCTACGATAATTTCGATTGAGGAAGCCCGGACTCGAGCCCGCTGTGTCCCCATCCGCGTCGCAACTCGCCCGGCACTCATGGGAAACAGGCCAATAATCTGCCCCACAATAGATAAGGTAGACCATACGAAATGCCAGAACTCCCAGACATCACGGTCTATATTGAAGCGCTCGAACGGCGCATCCTGGGCCAGACTCTGGAAAAAGTCCGCGTTGGCAACCCCTTCCTGATCCGGACCATCGACCCCCGCCTCGACGAGGCCTTCGGCCAAAAAGTCAGCCAACTGCAGCGGGTGGGCAAACGTATCGCGATCGGGCTGGAGAACGACATTTGGCTGGTGTTGCACCTGATGATTGCCGGCCGTTTGCATTGGGCGAAGCCAGGCGCCAAGCTCCCCGGCCGCCGCGGGCTGGCCGCCTTCGATTTCACCAACGGCACAGTGATTCTGACCGAAGCCGGCACGCGGCATCAAGCGTCCCTGCACGTCGTCCGCGACCCGACCATGCTCGACCCAGGCGGGATCGATGTCTTGACCGCCGACCTCGCCGCGTTCACCCAAGCTCTCATAGCCACCAATCACACCCTGAAACGATCTCTCACTGACCCGCGCATCTTCAGCGGCATTGGCAACGCGTACTCGGATGAGATTCTGCATCACGCGGGCCTTTCGCCGGTGCTGCTCACGCAGAAAATGACCAGCGCCGACATTGAGCGGCTTCATGCTTCCACGCGCGCGGTTTTGCAGGAGTGGATCGACCGCCTGCGCGCCGAGGCTGGCGCCGGCTTTCCGGAAGGCGTAACGGCGTTCCGCAAAGAAATGGCGGTGCACGGACGCTACGGTCTTCCCTGCCCCCGCTGCGGCGCGAAAGTGCAACGAATCCGTTATGCCAGCAACGAAACCAACTACTGCGTGAACTGTCAAACCGGTGGCAAGCTGCTGGCCGACCGCGGCCTTTCGCGCCTGCTGCGCCAGGATTGGCCGCGCACGCTAGAGGAGTTAGAGGCTCTCAAAGAGCGCGGTGTATGATCGAAGTGGCATGAAAATAAGAGACAAAATCGTGGTGGTCACGGGTGGCGCGCACGGCATTGGCAAAGCTCTCTGCGAGCGCTTCGCGGCCGAAGGCGCGAAAGAAGTGGTCGTGGCCGACATCGACGAAAAAGGGGCAGCGGCGGTGGCCTCCGGCATCCACGGTTCGCACTTCTGCGTCAACGTGGAGGCCGAGTCCGAGGTGCAGGCGATGGTGGATTCCGTCGTCGTGAAACACGGACGCATCGATTTGTTTTGCGCCAATGCCGGCATCGGCGTCGACGGCGGCTGCGACGTCCCCACTCGCGATTGGCAGCGGATTTGGGAGATCAACGTGATGGCGCACGTGTATTCCTCGCGCGCCGTCTTGCCTGGGATGCTGGCCCGTAAGGAAGGCTATCTGCTGCACACCGCGTCGGCCGCTGGGTTGCTGACGCAGATCGGCTCTGCGCCATATTCGGTGACCAAACACGCGGTGGTCGCGCTCGCCGAGTGGCTGTCGATTACCTATGGGGACCACGGCATCAAAGTATCTGTACTGTGCCCGCAGGGCGTCAAAACGTCGATGCTCGAAAGGGCGCAACGGCACGGCGCTGGCAATTTCTTATTAGCGGGCGCACTGGAGCCCGAACAGGTTGCCGATACCGTGGTAAAAGGCATCGACGCCGAGCATTTCCTGATCCTGCCGCATCCGGAAGTAAAGGAGTATCTGCACCGCAAAGCGACGGACTACGACCGGTGGATCCGCGGCATGCGGCGCCTGCAGGCGCAGTTGATGGAGAAGACGGCGAAGTAAAAGCTCAGGGCTGAAAGAGACTTATTCCCAGCTCATTCCCAGCTCTGAGGCCGCTTTCCAAGCGGCTCGTCCTTCGTAGCGAAGGGTAGTCCTCGGCGCTGCGCAAGTTCCAAGTACGAGGCGTCATAGGCGCTACGCCGATAGAGTCTGGCCAGCGCAACAACCAGACCGAAGGCTTGTTCCAGTCCATCGATATCAATCGTGATATTGAACTTTTCAAGGTCGCGCACAAATCTAGCGCTCCGTCGATCACCGCTCGAAGTATTTCTTCTGTATATGGCGTGCTTTGATCCTCAAAGCACCATCCAGCACTGATGGAATTGTCCAGAACGAAGGTGCTCAGAAGCGGCGGCCTTCCTCAATCAGGTCGCGAATGGTTAGATCGGGGCCAAGAACGTTGCCCTTACGGAGTTCGCGAATGCTCCGGCCAGCCTCGTCGCGTGCTTTTCGTTTCGCTTCATCATCCTGGAGTTCAGAGCCATGAAGACGAAGAACAGTTTGCAAAACATAGTCGCCCAAAGAGAGCCCCTTTTGACGCGCTTCTTGCGTGAGGCGATCTACTACATCGGGCGGCCATTCGAGCTGAACGGTCATGCGCAACGTCCTGTTTCGATGTTACCGGCAGTGGCTACGCCAGGCCATTGCGACCTCAGCCCGGTTCAACTTGCGCGAGACGTTTCCGTCAACTGGCGGTGGCTGGGAAACCGATGCGCTTCCGCCTCTTCGAAGCCGTCGACGGTGATGGAGAAGCGGCCGTTATCGCCGCGCTTGATGTAGTTTTTCCCTTTGAGATACCACAGTGCCGATTGCAGATGCTCGCGCGGACAACCGAGCAGTTCCTCAATCAGTTGGATGTTCATCTCGGCCTGTTCCGGATCGTTCAGCATTTTGGCGTAAAGCAGATCGAGAATGCCCTTGCGCTTTCGCTTCTCTCCTTCGGTTCCTTTCGATGCCGAGGCCTGATCGAAAATCTTCCATTGCAGCCGCTTGGATTCGCGGTGGCTGGTATCGTAACTGGCGCGTTTCTCGGGATCGCTCAGGATTTGGTGCGCCTCGCAAAGCTGCTGAAACATTTCTCGATTGCCGGTTTCGGTATTGTCGGGATGGTAGCGCGCAGCGAGGACTCGATAAACTCGCCCGATCGTGTCCAGATCGGCGTTGGGACTCAGTTGCATCGCTTCATAACAGTCCAACGTGTCGGCCAACGTTTCGGGATGGATCGAGTTCTTGGGCTCCGCACCCGGCGTGAAAGTCGAACGGTGATGTAGAAATTCCAGGCCGGCGCGGAAGGTGCCGTCGGTCTTTTCTTTGCACCAGCGCACTCCCGCTTTCAGGCCGTCGAGAGTAATATTCTCGCTCAACTTGCCACGCACGAGCAAGGTGGAGCCGGCCTTGAGAGGCATCATTATCCCCAGAGCCAATCCGGCGTCGGAGAAATCGACCAGGTCGGCGGTCACCCAGCGGGGGTGGCCCTGATTGTCTGGTATTTCCAGGCGAACCACGGACGAGCTTCCTTGCTTCCGGGGCGTTCTCGGGCGTTGTGTTTTGGTGCTCGTCTCCAAGCATCCTCCTCTTGTCCTATAACCTTAGTGGCAACAACTCAGGAATAACAACCGGCGTTATTCACCACATCGTCTTGTTTAGTTATCGCATTTGCGGCGGTGGATGTTGACCCCCGATTGGTATCAATTCTCAAGAGACCGAAGTACTAAGGACCTGTCATGAAACAACCAATGCTTGACCGCTCCCTGACGGTCGCGGCTCGGAACGCCTGACCAATGCTTGACCGCTCCGTGACGGTCGCGGCTCGGAACGCCTGACCGAGCCGCGACCGTCAGGGAGCGGACCCGAGGCAAGGACTTATTCCGCCCGCATCCGGGCGCAATGCGCTTCCCGATCGGCTAGACTTAACTCGGACGCCTGGAGCACTATCGGCGGCCACGACATCGGGAGGTCCTATTTATGGGTTCAAACTCTTCGCGCCGCCAGTTCCTGCGGACTGGTTCGGCGGCTGCGGGCAGCATGCTGGCGGCACAGACAATTCTGCTGGATCCCAGGCCCTTGTCTGCGGCCGCGCAAGGCTCGACCGGCAAAAAACTGCGCTTCGGCATCATCGGCATCGGCATGGAAGGCTCCGGAGTGCTGGCCACCGCCGTTACCTTGCCGGACGTCGAGTGCGTTGGCGCCGCCGATCTCTACGACGGCCGCCACACCCTGGCCAGGGAGATCACCGGCAACCCAAGCCTTCCCACCACTCGCCGTTATCACGAACTGCTCGAGCGCAAGGACATCGACTGCATTCTCGCGGCCGTGCCCGATCATTGGCACAAGCGAGTGGTCGTTGACGCCTGTAATGCCGGCAAGGACATCTACTGCGAGAAGCCGATGTCGCACACCGCCGCCGAGGGCTTCGAAATGGTGGACGCGGCCAAGAACAATAACCGCATCGTGCAGATCGGCTCCCAGCGGGTCAGCTCGGCGCTGTGCGCCCAGGCCCGCAAGCTCTATCATGAGGGCGCCATCGGCGACATAGAAATGGTCGAGCTTTCGCTAGGCCGCAACGATCCGACCGGCGCTTGGGAATATCCGCCGCCCCCCGATCTTTCGCCGCAAAACCTCGATTGGGACACCTGGCTGAATGATGCTCCCAAGATTCCTTTCAGCCCGGAACGCTTCGCGCGTTGGCGATGTTGGAAGGAATACGGCACGGGCGTGGGCGGCGACTTGATGGTCCATCTGCTGAGCGGAATGTTGTTCACGCTCGGTTGGAACGAGATTCCGCGTTCGGCTTCCGCGCTTGGCGGCATCTTTCGCTGGAAGGACGGCCGCAACATGCCGGATTTGCACGTGGTCCTGTTCGACTACCACGGCATTCCCGTGTACGTTCGCCTGGGACTGGGCACCGAGACGCCGGAACTGGCCCGCTTCATGGGACCCAAGGGCATTCTCGATGCCAGTGAGTACGAAATCCGTCATAGCCCGCAAAAGGGCGTGGACACCGCGCCCAGCTATTATTCGGGCGGCTTTCCGCGAGAAATGCGCGCGGAATATGTCAAACAGTGGCACGCTGAGCATGAAATCACTCCCGGTGAGGAGCCGATCGTGAGCGACACGGTCTATCGCGGCACCGACTGGGACGAACTCCGCCCGCATCTTCACACGTTCTTCCAAGCGGTGCGGACCCGGAAGCCGGTGGTGGAGGACGCGGTCTTCGGCAATCACGCCGCCATCGCGTGCCACATGGCGAACGAATCCTATTTCCGGAAAAAGCCGGTGTATTGGGATCAGGGCACGCGAAGCATGGTGAGTTAGGACCTGTGGTGTGTCTGACGGCTGGTAATGCCCATCAACGACCGAAGTCGCCGATAAACGCGTTGGCGAGATATTGGGCGGCCGGTCGGTCGCGGCCGGCTGTTCCGTCATGTGACGCGAGCAGCGTACAATCGGGTAACGGGACTCTTGGAGCCCAATGTTGCCTCGCGATGCGTATTTTCCTGTCCTATCCTCATGAATATGTGCGTGACGCGGAGGGAGCAGCGGTCCGCTTGCGGGCAGCCGGGCACAAAGTCTTCTTCGCAGACGAGCTTATACCCGGAACCAGCTACGACGAACGGATTCGGAAGAGCATCCTTAACAGCGACCTGGTTCTATTTCTAGTCGGCCCGGCGTTTTTCTCTGCCGGGCGATACACTTTAACCGAACTCGAGATTACTAGGAACAGATGGGCTTCGCCGGATCGGCATGTTGTCCCGGTCCTCTTACGCCCAATGCCGATTACCGAACTCCCCCCGTACTTGCGGGCCGTTACCGTGCTCGAACCCAAAGGGGATCCCGCGGCAGAGATTGTTGCATGCGTGCGCGCAATTTCGGACGCCGATCGCAAGAAATTCATCATTGGCTTTCCAGCGGCATTGTTGGTGTTGATCGTCGTCTCCTTGGCTTCATGGGCGTATTTTACCGATAGAGCCGGACCGTCTCGAACCCAGGGTCACGATGCTCAGATGACGGCGTCCGCTTCCACCGCGGCCGCGCCAGCCGCAGCCCCAGCGCCGGTCGAAATCAAGCCCACCGGCATTCCGGCAAAGCGTCCATCTGTAGAGCCGGCTTTGCAAAGCGGTACAGATTCTTTTGTAATCACGGAACAAATCGCGAACCTTCCCGCCGATAGTCTGAGCAAGCCATTTACGAACGAAATCAACGGTCCCGCAACCTTCTGTGGCCTTGGCTCATTCACGATCCGCAATATGTCCCTGAACAAAATCGAGTTGCGGGCATGCGTTCCCGAAACAGATAATTGCGGCACCTTGGCCGGAATGGATCCGGGAGAACGAAGGTCATTGTCTGTCGAAAATTTCAATGAAGGTCCCCTCGATTTGTACGACGCCGACAAGCGCTTCGTCATACCAATAGTCATACTGAGAAAGTGTCCTAAGTCTCCGTGACCGGTATGCGCGCCAGCCGCCCCGTGCTTGCGCCGACACGTAGAGGATCTTCGCGTATAACTACCTATGGCGGATAGGCTCAGTATGAGCGTCAAGCGCGGTCAATCTTCAATGCTCAAGGACGAGCCGCCAGGCCCGCTTCAGACCTAGCCGCCGACAGCGCAAATCCTTCATACCCCTTGGCCGCGATTTCGTCGCATTTCTGCCGATAGACTCCGACTCCGCCGATATATGGCAGAAACACTCGCGGCTTACCAGGAATATTCGCCCCCATATACCAGGAATTGGCCATGGGAAACAGTGTGCTATTGGCGACTTCGTTGACATGGGCGACCCAAGCGTCTTCCGCGCCAACAGTGGCTTCGATGGCCGCGAGTCCATGGTCCCGCAAGTGTTCCATGCAGCCCGCAATCCAGTCTACGTGTTGTTCGATGGACACCACCATATTGGACATGACCGAAGGGCTGCCCGGGCCGGTGATGATGAACAGGTTCGGAAAACCGGCGACCATGATGCCCAGGTAACTGCGCGGTCCTTCCGACCACTTCTGCTTCAGCGTCACGCCTTCTCTGCCGCGAATGTCCATGTTACACAGCGTCCCCGTCAGCGCATCGAAACCGGTGGCGAACACGATGCTGTCGAGTTGGTACTCGGCCTCGGAAGTTCGCAGCCCGTCCGGAGTAACCTCTTCGATCGGCGTGGACCGCGTATCGACCAGAGTGACGTTGTCGCGATTGAACGTCGCATAGTAGCTGGTGTCCACGCAGAGGCGCTTGGTCGCCACAGGGTAGTCTCTCGGCACCAGTCTCTCGGCAACGGCAGGGTCACGGACGATTCCGCGGATCTTGGCGCGCACAAACTCAGCGGCGGTGTCGTTGGCCTCTTTGTTGAAGAGCAGGTCGCCGAACGCGCCCATCATGCCTAAGCCGCCGTAGGCCCATCGTTCCTCGTATTTGCGCTGCCGCTCCTCTCGCGATACTTCCAACGCCGATTTTTCGTTTAGCTCCCACAATAAGCCGAAGGGCGCCATCCGAGCTCGCTGACGGTACTCAGCCCGCTTCGTTTTCCAATCATTGTCGACTTCGGAAGTAAGCGGCGCATTGTGCGCAGGCACGCTGAAATTCGGGGTCCTTTGGAATACGAATAAGTGCGAAGCCTGGTTGGCGACGTTCGGGATGGTTTGGATGCCGGACGAGCCGGTGCCGATAATGGCCACTCTTTGGCCGGTGAAATCGACTCCTTCGTGCGGCCAGTGGCCCGTATGGTATGTCTTGCCACGGAACGTCTCGATGCCCTTATACTCGGGAAGCTTCGCGGTAGACAAGCAACCGGTGGCCATGACGCAGAACTTCGCCGAAACTCTGTCGCCGCTATCGGTCAAAATATTCCAGCGGTCCGATCTTTCGTCGAAGATCGCGGATGTGACCCGCGTCTCAAATTGGATGTCCCGCTTAAGGTCGAAACGATCCGCGACGTGATTCAGATACCGCAAGATCTCGGGCTGAGTGGCGTAGCGCTCGCTCCACTGCCATTCTCGCTCCAGTTCCTCCGAGAAAGAGTACGAGTATTCCAGGCTCTCGACATCGCAGCGCGCGCCTGGATAGCGGTTCCAAAACCAGGTGCCGCCGACGCCGCTGCCTGCCTCGTAGGCGCGCACTGAGAACCCCAACTCGCGCAAGCGGTGGAGCATATAAAGCCCCGCGAATCCCGCGCCGACAACCACCGCGTCGAAAGTAACGGTAGACGCACCATCGCCCGCTACTGAACCATTGCCCGCTACAGATGTGTCTGACATGATTTTCGGCCTCCTTCTGTCTCCGGCGATCATATCGCAAATTGAATTTGATTGGTAGTCAGGCTCGCAGCGCGGACCGGCCCAAAGCTCGGCGGGAACACGCGCAGCTGCTTCTCTTACCCACAGGCCATTTTAGCGCGGCGCGTTTCCCAGCGATTCTGGCGCCGGGATACCGCCTTCGCGCAGGATGAAGAGCTGGAGCGGAGTACTGGTACGGCTCCAGGCGAGAAATGACAGAAACTTGCTCGCGATCGAGACGAATTGATATATACTCCGCCTAAATGGAAATCCGCCTCATGTTGGAATTCTCCATCGAGTGAATCCACGACGTAACAGCTCACAGGAGGTCAACAATGTCGCGAAATATAGCCGCCGCTATCGCTTTCTTGGCAACAGGCGCAATCTTGTCTCAAGCAGACAACGCGCAAGGGGCACGCTCGCCCCTGGGCGTTTTCGCAAGAGCCGATATCGAGGACGCGATCAGCTCATACCCGGGGTCCTCAGCGACTTCAGCGGAATTGCACTTTTACGTTCGCCAGCTCTTCGCGGGCGTCTTGCTCGACCCGGCGATCTCCGGGATCACGGTGGCGGAGCATTGGGACAATATCCAGCTCTCCGACCCTGCTTTATCTCCCGATGACTCCGGTTATGATTGGAGTTACCTGGACTTGGCCTTTCAACAGGCGAATCTGGCGCGCAAGCCGGTGCAACTGATCATTACTCCCGGCGTCGATGCGCCGCCCTGGTTATTGGCTAAGATTCGCTCCTGCGACGGACTTTTTCCTCCCGGCGACGGGACGGCTCCGGCCGACTGCGGCAAGGTGACCTTTTCGGTCTTCCCGGAATCGCAACGGGCCGACGGCAACGTGTTTCCGCTGCCTTGGAACAGCGTCTATCAAGCGGCGTGGTGGGATTTCCTCACCCATCTCAACGCCCGGTACGGCAACAACCCGGCGTTCGTCTCCATTGCGGTCGCGGAGCCGGTAGGTGCGTCCAATGAGTTTATCCTCCCGACCACCTTCAACAATTCCTTCCAACAAGCGAACCTTCCGGCAGACGACGCTTGGAGCACGCTGATCAATCATTCCTTTCCGAACATCGGCAGTTACCAAAACACGGATCAAGCGTTCATCGACCAATGGGAACAGACAATTGATGCGTACGAGAGGATTTTTGGCGGCATAACCCTGTTCCTCGGCCCTGACGCGGGCCAGGATCTGCCCGAATTCAAGAAGCAGAACCCCGGCCCGGTCACCGTGCACCCAGACAACACACTATGGGCGATCGACTGCGTCGGCGCCACTACGGACGCCCAACCCAGGTCTTGCGAAGCGAAAACCGAGATTCTCTCCTACTTTGTCACCGAGACCGGCGCCAATTTGAAGGCGACACAGGTCGGTGGCATGACGGCAAGTAGCGCCTTTTTAACCGGCAATATCGGCGTACCCGGCGTGAAGGTGTTGACCTCGCTTTCACCGTCGTTTCTGGGCGGGGCCGAATTCGATCATCCAGTCTCCAACGGGCCGAACGTACAGGAACAAGGCTGTACGGATTTTCCGACGTCCCCTTCCTCTTGCGCGGTGACCGCGGAGGAGGGCGCATACAACACGCTGGAGGTCTTTTTCTACGGTACGTGGGCCGCCACATACTACGGCGGAACGACGGGCTCAGCGCCCATGCAGTATATTGACGTCGACTATACGGATGTCCAGTACGCCCAAACCACGCCCTGCCCTACGTTGCCGAGCACGATCCCGAATCAACCGTCGTTGCAGGATCTGTTCAATCGGGCGAGCCACGATCTTTACGAGATAGCGGGTCAGCCAACGCCCCTGCCGCCGTCTACTTGCCAACCAGTTGCCCCACCGGGCCTGACGATTACCGGTTACCAGTTTGTGAGCGAGCAACCCGCCGCGGCCGGGAAGCTGTTCGTGACCTACAGTGCCGAACTGATTAACTCCGGAGACGCCTTGGGCTCGGTGACCGCGACCGCGAGCAGCCTGAACCCCTTTGCGATTATTTTGGCGCCGGGCCAGGACACTCTAAAATTCACGCCCGTGCCGGCGAACAGCCAGGTGGCCAGCAACAACACGTTCACCATCCTTGTCGATCCCACGGTGCCGTTCGATTTCAACCAATTGCAATGGACATTCCGGACCAAACCAGCGTCTCCGATTGCGAACCCCGGCCCCAACCAAACGGTCAACATTGGCAGCACGGTCACGTTGGATGGAAGCGGCTCGACCAATCCAAGCGGCGTGGGCACGCTGACATACAGTTGGAGGTTCGCTTCGCGTCCGCCCGGAACCAATTCAGTTCTGGCGTTTGACAGCAGCGTCATGCCGACCTTCGTCGCCGACGTCGCTGGCAACTACGTGATCGCATTGACAGTCAGCAATGGCGCGGCGAGCAATTCCGCGAGCGTGACAGTCACCGCCGCCGCCGGCGGCCGGCTGTAGCACAACAGGACGGCCGCAGGGAACGCGAACCTACAGTTCCCGAGGCAAACTGGGCCAGCGGCCGTAGGAAACTCGCAATGGAATGAATCCACCTTGCCGCAATTGGGTGTACGCTGATGGAGAGTCTAGAACAAAATGGAAATTCCGGTTCAGCTATCGCCCTGCGGCATCCACATTCGATTTCCGAAGTTCCTCACCTGCGCGGCCCTGATCGCCACGGCCGCGTGCGTATCTGCGCAAGAGCCGGCGGCGCCAAAGCCGCAAGACACGGAAGTGTGGGAGCCCGTGCCCAAAGTCGTGACGCCGGGCGCCACCGATGCCGCGCCTCCTTCCGACGCCATCGTGCTTTTCGACGGCAAGAACCTCGACGAGTGGGTGTCGGTCAAGGATAAGTCGCCGGCCAAATGGATCGTCGCCAACGGCGTGCTCACAGTGAACAAGGCGGCCGGAAACATCGAAACCAAGCGGGCCTTCAAGAACTATCAGCTCCACATCGAGTGGAGGATTCCCGCCAACGTCACTGGCACAGATCAGGCGCGCGGCAATAGCGGCGTGTTTCTGGCGTCCACCGGCGGGGGCGACGGCGGATATGAGCTGCAGATTCTCGATTCGTACAACAACAAGACCTATGTCAACGGCCAGGCCGGCAGCATCTACAAGCAAGGCATTCCGTTGGCGAACCCGAATCGCAAGCCCGGCGAGTGGCAAGCCTACGATGTGGTGTGGACCGCGCCGACGTTTAACGCCGGCGGCTCGCTGAAAACTCCGGCCTATGTCACGGTCTTGTTCAACGGCGTGCTGGTGCAGAATCACTTCGAGTTGAAGGGGGAGACGCGCTACATCGGCCAGCCGTTCTACAAAGAGTACGACACCGCGCCGATCAAGCTGCAAGCGCACGGCGATAAGAGCGAGCCGATCAGCTTTAGGAATATCTGGGTTCGGGAGCTCAATTAGCAGCAAAGGGAATGCGCGGACAGGGGAAGGAAGGCCGGACGAGGGCGTCCTGCGCCGTCCTGGGGGACGGCCCCACACACAGGCAAAGCCCCAGGTTTTGCCGAAGTTCTAGTATTATGATTTGAGCCGAAACCGGCGACCGGTTTTCGAGAAGGAGAGTTATGACTCGTCAGTTCCGCCCGTTCGCGCTGGGGCTAGTGGCTTGGTTCGCGGCCGCATCGTTCCCGTTCGCGTCGTTGGCTCAGCGGATCGCCCCCGCCGCGTCCAGCGCGAGGGTAGCGGAGGCACGGGGCCGCGATCTCGCGCCCGCGCCGGCCGAATCGGCCGGAATATCCGCCGAACGGCTGCGCCGGCTGGACGCCGCGCTGAAGCGTGTCGTCGACGAAAAGCAGGTCGCCGGCCTGGTCACGCTCCTCGAACGCCACGGCAAGATTGTGCACTTCAACGCCGCCGGCTTGCTCGACGTTCGCAAGCCCGACGCCGTCCAAAAGGACTCCATCTTCCGTATTTATTCGATGACCAAGCCGGTCACCGGCGTAGCGATGATGATGCTGTACGAAGAGGGCAAGTGGCAGCTCAACGATCCCGTGTCGCGCTACATCCCGGAATTCGGGCGGATGAAAGTCTATACGGGTAAGAATGAGGATGGCACGCCGAAGCTCGAAGACGCGAAACGCTCCATGACCATGCGCGAGCTGATGACGCATACCGCCGGCCTCGGCTACATTCTCAACCCGGCGAATCCCGTCGACAAAATGATCATCGATGGCAATGTGTTGAACGCAGGCGCTCCGCTGCAGACCATGATCGACGGGTTGGCGAAGCTCCCGCTGCTCGCGCAGCCCGGCACGCGCTGGTCCTACAGCATCGCCGTCGACGTGCAGGGTTATCTCATCGAGAAATTCTCCGGCATGCCGTTCGCGGAATTCGCGCGCACGCGAATCTTTGAACCGCTGGGGATGAAGGACACGGCATTCTTTGTACCCAAAGAGAAGCTGCCACGCTTCGCGCAGGTCCATACCGGCTCCGGATCGAATCTCGCCGTCGATATAAACCGGCCGGACCCCACGGTGATTCCGCTCGGGCCCTCCGGCGGCGGCGGGCTGTTTTCCACGGCTATGGATTATGCGCGCTTCTGCGAGATGCTGCTGCAGGGTGGACAGTTCAATGGCGTCCGTTTACTCGCTCCGCGCACGGTTGAGATGATGCGCACCAATCATGTCAATCCCGACCCGCTGAAGACCATGCCGCAGGGAACAGGCTGGGGCATGGACTTTCAGATCGTGATGGATGCCGCGGCCGCGGGTGATTCGGTCTCGAACGGCACCTTCAGTTGGTTCGGCATCGCGGGCACCTGGTTCTGGATCGATCCGGTCAAGGATCTCGCGTTTGTAGGGATGGTGCAGCACCAGAGTCTCGGGACGACGCGGCCCATCCATGCGCTGTCGAGAAGCCTGGTGTATCAGGCGTTGGTGGACTAGTTGCCTGACATTGGGCGGCTGCGGCAGCCGAGCTACAGGGGATGTGAACCGACGCTATCAGATAATATCCGCCAGAATGCTTGCCGACCTGCGGATTGTATTCGAGCCCCAGCAATTCACCCTCCTGGCCGACGATCTTTCGCACAGAGACGTCCTGTCTGTGTGGATCGAAAAAAATATCGCAGACCATGTTTCCTCGGAATTGTTTTTCTGGGCGCGGTCTTAGAGTTACCACAAATAGGCCGGTTTTGTTCAAGACAACCAGGGCGTCCTCACTGATAATGCTGCTTTGATAACCTACAAAATCAGATAGAGTCACATTTAACCGCGATCCGGGAGGCAGGTTCGACGCGCCCTTCACAGCCA
>DATFZA010000449.1:0-5540 GCA_035314765.1 Bryobacteraceae bacterium | reverse complement strand
GATTTGCACCTTGCGGCTGTTGCGGACAATCTCCTTCAGCCGGGAAACGTACTTATAGGTCTGGTTGTCTTGTTGGGTCAGAACCGAAACGTATTTGCGCTGGACCCATTCGAGCGTCAACCCCTCCTCCGCCACCGGCGAGAGCTGCTGGTTCACCGCCAGCCAGTGCGCCTGGCGGGCACTGGCCCGCTGCACAAAACTCAGGTCGCCATCGGGCTTGATTCCCACTAAGAAAGGGGCATCGGAGACGATCGCGGTATTCTGCGCCGCCACGTTGCGTCCGCCTTCAGCCTCGAACGCGCGGGCCAGCACGTTCAGCCGGTAGGCCACGCCGGCGAAACGATTGAGGTCGAGCTTTAGTTCGGCGTTGCCTTTGTCGTCGGTCACCGTTGCCGCCAGCGTTTCCTGGACCGGTTCTTTCAAGCCCTCCCCGGTCTGGAAACGGTAGTCGGCATACTTGGCGAAGCGCGGAAGCAAAGCGGTGAGATTCATTTCTCCTTCCACACGGCGGTTGCCCGCCGGCTCCCCAAACAGATGCGCCACGCTGACGCGAGCCTTGACGTCGCCTGGCCGGAGCCAGCCTTCCACCGGTTGGTCGCTCAAATCCAGCCTTACCTTCATGCGGTCTGGCTCGAACTCCTGAACCTTGAACGAAGTGCTGCCCAGCATTTCCGGCTTGTTCTCGTCCTTCACCAGGTAGGCGGACGCCTGATAGGTTCCGGTGGGCGCGCTGGTGGGACTGGTATAAGCGACCTCGTCGAAGCCGGCGGGCGAAATCTTCAGAGCGTTGCGGCTAACCACCGCTCCGCGCGAATCGGAAATCTCGACTTTGAGCGGCAGACCCGACAGTGAGCTTTTCCAGTCAGCCGTCCGTGTCACCAGTGCGAGGTGCGTGGTTTCCCCTGGCCGGTAAATCCCGCGGTCGGAGAAAAGGTAGCTCGACAATTGCTGCGGCGATTTTGCATTCTCCACTCCGCCGATGTCGAAGCGGGACATATCCAAATTGCGTCCCTGGGTTGGGAGCGGCAGGAAAGAGAAGTCGCCGTCCTTCTGAACCACCAGCATCAGCGGAACTCTTTCCCGTTTCCGTTCGCCGAACTCGGGCAAATGCGCCCGTCCAGTGCCGTCAGTGGTTGCCGCCAGAACCGCCTGTCCATTGCGCCCCGCCACTTCGATACGCGCGCCTTCCACCGGAAGGCCGCTGTGAATGGACTGCACGAAAACGTCGCGGCTCTCATCCTTGGCCTGCTTCACGATAAAACCGAGATCGGTAATCAGGATCAGGCGCTTGTCTTCGATCGTGTTTCCGTACTCCTCCTGGTCTTCGCCGGACGCGTCTTGCCCATTGGCATCTGCTTGCGTTTTCGGAGGCAGGGCCCGGATACGCAGGAGAAAAAGGCCGCGATTCGCGCCTCCGCGCAAGTACGGGCCAAGGTCGATGCTGTCATAAACCGGCTTTCCGGGCGCTTTGCCGCTGTAATCGCGAACCGAAGTAAAGCGTTCCAGCAGGCTGTCCGTTAAGTCGCTGTATACCTGCGGATGCGCGTAGTCCCACATTAGCGGCGCCACATGCTGCAACTGGTTGGGCAGCACCCGGCCTATTTCCACCGATACTCTGTCGACATCCCGCGCCAGGAAGCCCAACTTCTTATCTCCGGACAGCGAGAGCAGCGCGCCCTGGCCGAGGAAAGTGAGCGCTTGCGGATAGGGATCCACTTTGATCGCGGCGACATAGCGTTTCCCTGAAAGGTAGCCGCCGGTGCCCTCCACGCCGTCGGCGATAGAGACATAAACATAGCGCGCCACCGGGGCCCGGAACTTGAATCCGTGAACCGTATCGTTCGCTTCGTCCGAGGGAACGTAGCTCAGGCTCAGGCGCTCCGATTTCGACAGGATATCCGTGCCGATCTTACTCGTGTCGTTCCATTGATAGGGGTACTGGTCTTCCTTGGCCTGTTGTGGATGGCGGACCGGCAGCAGGTACAGCGACACCTTGCCCGCCAGCCCTTTCTCCGGCACCGGCGACGAGGTCGACAACAGCAACACCTGCTCCGGTTCATAACGGGCGTTGTCGACCAAGGTCATATGCGCGCTGGAAAACCGCAGGCTGTAGCGGCCAGGAATGACCACTACCGACTCCAGCCGGTTGGCGGTCTCGTTGCCGCCGCGCGCCGCTCTGACCCCTTTGTCAATCCGCAGCGTCATGGGCGTATCGTCCCGCGGCATCGCCAGAGGGACCGAGTGAACATAAGCGGCGAGCTTGAATTTGTCGTAAGCAACGGTGAATTGGCGGCTATCCGGCTTTAATCCCAGGTATCCCGCGTCAAAAGGAAGACCCAGCGAGACATGTTTGGCGAACTGTGCCGTATCGACGGGATGCGAGAACTTGACCGTGGCAACAAGCTTCTTTAGATTGGGGTCGCTGGGGTCCTGGTAGAACAGGTTCTGATCAATGCGAGCGTAAAACGGCTGGGTCTTGAACTTGAAACTATACTCCTCTAACCGCACGCCGGGCGCGAAGACTCCGTTACGAGCCAGCCGAACCGTGAAGCCGCCGTCGATGGGCCAATCGCTTTTGGGAGTGAACTGTAGCTGCCTGTCAGTCGTCCAGAACCACGTTCCGGCGATGGCCGGAGACATGTCCACGCCTTTAGTCACGCGCTTTTCCACCAGCTTAAGCAGCGCCGCTGACTCGTTGAAGTCGATCCTGAGAGGTTGAATAGACGCAATTCCGTTGTCGTCGTAGGTGGTGAGCGGAGGAGCAGTAACGGTGTATTGGACAAAGTTCGGCTCGGGATGGTGCTTGTGCCAGACGTAACCGCCCAGCAAGCCAAGCAGGCCAAGCAGAACGAGCGCCGCGCGCTTGGGTTCAGCGATTGCGGAGCGCCAGATTGCTTCCATGTGGCGCCTGAGAATGGCGATCCAACCGGGCGGTTGCCACTGCCATCGGCCGATCAAAGAGAAGGTAAACCCCGAAAATCCCGACCAAAAAGCCCGCAGGAAGCCCATCGTCGCCCCTTGTTAATCGTTATTGTAAGGACAGCGTTGGCGATTGCGTAAAATTTCATCTATATTTAATGATGAATTTTTCGCAACCATCGCCGCGCGTGTGTAACGGAGTCGAAATTTCCAAGGATCGTCCTCCACTGCTCATCAACTGGCACGCGGAGTACGCCGGCAGTACAATCAGCATAGAAGCTAGAGGAACGCTATGGCTATTTCCACGCCCGAACAACCCCGCAACCGCCGGTTGCAACTGCGCGCCACAGCAGCGGAAGAAGAGCTGATCAAAGTGGCGGCCGGCCGCCAAGGCGTCAACGTCACCGAGTTCATCCTGCGCAGCGCCCGCGAAAAGGCGGAGCAGGCGCTCGCCGACCAGACACGCTTCGTGCTCGACGACCAGCAGTGGAAGGCGTTCCTAGCCGCTTTGGATGGCCCGGCCAAGGACAAGCCGCGTCTCCGCCGCCTGTTCAAAGAGCGCCACGTAGCCAAGCGGCGGCCGTGACAGCGCCCCGCAAGCCCGAATTTGCGATCGACAAACTCCGCCGGGAACACGATCTGCGCGCATTCGATTGCGCAAACGCAACTCTCAACGATTGGCTAACGAGGTTCGCGTGGACCAACCAGCAGGCCGACTCTGCCAGGACCTACGTAGCCCTTGACGGCGATCGAGTCGCCGGATACTACGCCCTCACCACGGGGTCGGTACACAGGCACGAAAGCCCGCAGCGAATTGCCAAGGGGTTGGCCAATCATCCGATCGGCGTGGTGCTGCTCGCCAGACTCGCCGTGGATCAATCGCAGCAGGGGAAAGGGCTGGGCAAAGCCCTGCTTTTCGACGCCCTGACCCGCATTGAGGAAGCGGCGGACATCGTCGGCGTCCGGGCCGTCCTGGTCCAGGCCATCGACGACGCGGCCAAGCGTTTCTATCTGCATTTCAATTTCGAGGAATCGCCCGTCGATCCGTACCAGTTGTTACTGCTTCTCAAGGACCTGCGGAAAGCGATCCGCGAGAAGTTGTAGCAAATAACCACTGGCAGATTGATCTCTTCATATAGTGAAGAGGGAGTTCACCCCATGACCATGCAAATCACCAGCCGAGATCGAGACGCTCATCAACCAGCGTCTTCAGAAGATCGACGCGGCGAGGCGAGACGATCCTGGTCATTCTTCCGACGGCTCGCTCAAAAGTTCGGGAAGACTCACGGGCTCTCACTCGGCGGCATGACTATGCGCGAACTGCGGGATCTAAAGCCTGCGTCGAGGCCGCCCTTCTCCACCCGGTTCATAATGGGTAGAGAGCGTTGTAGCCACCAGCCAGTCATCAAATGACGGTCACACTCGAAATCCCGGAAGAACTAGCCCAGCGCCTGGGACCGGAGGCGGCGCGCATGTCGCGCGAGGCCTTGGGGCTGGAAGCTCATCGCCTGGGACTGTGGACCGAAGCCGAACTCAGCCGTTTCCTGGGGCTGAGCCGCCTGGCTTTGGATCGGTTCCTAAAGGACCACGGAGTCGAACTCCCCTACAACTGGGACGATCTAGAGCGGGAACGCAAAGTTCACCGTGAACTCGCCGGATCCTAATGCTGGTCGTTGCCGATACCAGCCCGATAAACTATCTGGTCTGGATCGAATCGGCAGACATCCTTCCCAATCTATACGGCAAAGTGATCATCCCCCCGGAAGTGAGGGATGAACTTCTTTCGGCTGATGCTCCTGCCATCGTTCGGGCCTGGGCCAGCGACCATCCCAAATGGATCGAAGTCCATTCGCCGGATGCCGCCTTGCGCGACGATCCGCGTTGGCAATCTCTCGACCTTGGAGAGAGGGCAGCGCTGGCATTGGCAATCGAACGGCAGCCGTCCGTTCTGTTGATCGACGAGCGGGCGGGCTCCGCGATTGCACGTAGCCTCGGATTGCCGGTGACGGGAACGCTGGGAGTGCTCGACGAAGCCGCACGGCAGAAGCTCATATCGCTTCCAGATGCCATTGACCGCTTGAAACGAACTTCTTTCCGTTACCCTGAAGCGATCGTGTCGCGGCTGCTCGAAGAAGACGCACGCCGCTCATGATGCGCGCGCCACGGGCTCTCGCTCGGCAGTGTACTGATTCGAGAGCTGCGCCACAGGCTTGCCCGCCAGCTAAACTAGAACCATGCAAACCCAGTCGCTGGAGTTGCCGGCCGGCTTGCTGCAAGTGATCGGCCAGCTCAACGCCGGCGACTTGGCCCAGGAGACGGCCAAACTACTGGCGCTGGAGCTTTTCCGCGAAGACAAAATATCCATGGGCCGCGCCGCCGAATTGTGCCACACGCCCATTGAAGCCTTCATGGAATTCGCGGCCCAGCATGATGTTCCGCTCCACTACGGAATCGGCGAACTGGAGGAAGACCGTCGCACGTGGCCAAGCTCCGCGCGTGACCGTCGCGCGGCTAGTCGCACACGTAAGCGGTAAGTCTCGTTCACTTCATGGTGGTCTTCACCACGACATATAGAAAAATCAAGGCGGCAAGGGCAAGCGCAAAATTCAGCCCTGGTACGT
>DATFZA010000448.1:0-12532 GCA_035314765.1 Bryobacteraceae bacterium | reverse complement strand
TGCCTACATGCTCAATCGGGAGTCGAACATATTTCCGGCGATCCTGGGCCGGACTTGCGACCGCCCTTGTGAGCCGGCCTGCCGGCGTGGGCGGCTGGATGAAGGCAAGCCGGTGGCCATTTGCCGGCTGAAGCGCGTGGCGGCCGATCTGCGCGGCGAAATCAGTCATCTGCTTCCTAAGATTCCCAGCAAGAAAAATGGCAGGCGCATCGCCTGCGTCGGCGCCGGCCCGGCCTCGCTCGCGGTTGCCAACGACCTGTTGCCGCTGGGCTACGAAATCGTCATGTTCGAGAAATTGGATCGCGCGGGCGGGTTGATGCGGACCAATATCCCGTCGTTCCGCTTACCGGCCAGCGTCCTCGATGAGGAAGTCGACACCATTCTCAATATGGGCGTGGATGTTCGCTTCAGTTCCCCTGTGCACAGCATGAAGGCCCTGCTGACCGAAGGCTACGATGCGATTTTCGTGGGCACGGGCGCTCCGCGTGGCAAGGAACTCGACCTGCCGGGACGGCGTGAAACCGATCGCATACACATCGGGATCGACTGGCTGGAATCGGTGGCGTTCGGCCATATCAACTCCGTCGGCGAGCGCGTGCTGATCATCGGCGTGGGCAACACGGCCATGGATTGCTGCCGGTCATCGAGAAGAATGGGCGGCAAAGACATCAAGGTGATGGCGCGCCGGCCACGCGGCTACTTCAAGGCATCTCCCTGGGAACTGGACGACGCCGAAGAGGAGCAAGTCGAGATTATCGTCAACCACGCTCCCAAGCGGTTCGTGATTGAAAACGGAAAACTCACTGGCATGGAGTTTGAGCGGCTGGAATGGGATTCCGAGGCGAAAAAGTCGCGCGTCATCGACACGGTTTTCCTGCCGGCCGACGACGTGATTCTGGCCATCGGCCAAGAGAACGCCTTCCCCTGGATCGAGCGCGATATGGGAATCCGATTTGATAAGTGGGACGTGCCCGAAGTGGACCCGGTGACCATGCAATCCACCGTGCCGCAGGTGTTCTTTGGCGGCGACGCTGCCTTTGGTCCCAAGAACATTATCTGGGCCGTGGAGCACGCGCATCAGGCGGCCATTTCGATCCACGCGTATTGCGAGGGCGATCCTCTCGACCAGCGTCCGCCGCAGCACATGAATCTGATCAGCCAGAAGATGGGACTGAGCGAGTGGAGCTATCACAACGATTACAATCCGGCGCATCGGCAGAAGATGTCTCATGTCGAGCTAACGGAGCGATTCCAGAAGCTGAACATTGAAGTGGAGCTGGGTTTCAACATCGAGCAAACCGCGCGCGAGGTGCAGCGCTGTCTCAATTGCGACATGCAGACAGTCTTTACGGAGATACGCTGCATTGAGTGCGACGCTTGCATCGATATTTGCCCGGTGCAATGCCTGACCATCACTCGCAACGGCGATGAGATGGACTTGCGGTCCAGGCTTTCCGCGCCGGCCATCAATCTGACCCAGGCGTTGTGGGCATCCGCCGATTTGCCGCAAACCGGGCGCATCATGGCCAAAGACGAAGATCTCTGCGTGCATTGCGGCCTCTGCGCCGAACGTTGCCCGACCGCCGCATGGGACATGCAGCAATTCGATTTACTTTTGCCTTATGCTGGAGTTAGTCCATGTCAGACAGTCCCCGTGCCCGCGTAAACGACTTCGCTTTCAAATTAGCCAACGTCAACGGAACCGGATCCGCCAGCGCCAACAGTCTGCTGATGCAGGCTATTTTCCGGATGGGTATTCCGGTGGCCGGCAAGAATCTTTTCCCGTCGAATATCCAGGGCTTGCCCACCTGGTACGAGATTCGCGTGAGCAGCGACGGCCACACCGCCCGCGCGCTCGATTACGACCTGATGGTGGCCATGAATTCGCAGACCTACGCCGAAGACGTTCACGAGGTTCGCGCAGGCGGTTGTGTGATGTACGACTCCACTTGGCCGCTGGACCCCGCGCTGCATCGCGCTGACGTGCAGTTTCTGGGCGTTCCGCTGGCTCACCTATGCAACCAGCGCTTCAACGAGCCGCGCGAACGGATTCTGATGAAGAATATCGCTTATGCCGGGTCGCTGGTGGCGCTGCTCGGCATCGAACTGGATGTAGTGGATGAATTGCTGGCCGAAACGTTCGCCAAGAAGAAGGCGCTGCGCGAATCCAATCATCAGGCTGTGCGCTTGGGATACGACTACGCCAAGGAGCACTTCGCCTGCCCGCTTCCATTTCATTTGCGCAGGATGAACGCCAACGATGGCAAGATTCTGATTGACGGCAACACCGCCACCGCGCTGGGTTGTTTATACGCCGGCGCGACCGTCGCGGCCTGGTATCCCATTACTCCGGCGACGTCGATCATGGATGCCTTCAAAGGCTTCTGCGAAGCGCACCGCCGCGACCCCGAGACCGGCAAGAACAACTACATCATCCTTCAGGCTGAAGATGAACTGGCGGCGATCGGCATGGTCATCGGCGCCAGTTGGAATGGCGCGCGCGCGTTCACTTCCACCGCCGGACCGGGCATTTCCTTGATGAACGAACTGCTGGGACTGGCCTATTACGCCGAGATCCCGGCCGTGATCGTGGATGTGCAGCGAGTGGGACCATCCACTGGAATGCCCACGCGCACGCAGCAGGCCGATATTCTGGAGTGCGCCTATGCGTCCCATGGCGACACCAAGCACATTCTTCTCTTTCCCGCAAATCCGGGTGAGTGCTTCGAGCTTGCGGTGAAGGCCTTCGATCTGGCGGAGCGTTTTCAGACGCCCGTGATCATGCTCTCCGATCTCGATATTGGCATGAACGATTGGGTGGTGCCACAGCTCACGTGGGATGACGCCTATCGCCCCGATCGCGGGCGCTTGCTCTCGGCGGAAGATTTGGAAAAGATCGCCAAGTTCCAGCGCTATACCAACGAAGATTCCAACTTCGTAACCGCGCGAACGCTGCCGGGCGTCCATCCCAAGGGCGCTTTCTTCACCCGCGGATCGGGGCACGACAAGTTTGGTGGTTACACCGAGACTCCCGACGAATACCAGGAAGTGATGGACCGGCTGAAGCGCAAGCACGCGGCGTCGGCCGCGCATGTACCTGAGCCGGTGATGGTGTCCCGGCCTGGCTCCCGTTTCGGCGTAATTTCGCTGGGAGGCTGCGATCCAGCCGTCCGCGAGGCTCTCGATATTCTTGCGGCGGAAGGTTTGCCGCTGAGCTATATGCGAATTCGCGGATTTCCCTTCGCGGAGGAAGTGGAAACATTCGTGAACGAGCACGAGTTTTGTTTCGTGATCGAGCAGAACCGCGATGGACAATTGGGTTCGTTGCTGACGCTTGAGACTGGGATCGCCAAAGACCGTTTGCGGGCGTTGCTGTTCTACGGTGGATTCCCTCTGAGCGCGAAACACGTGCTGGATGGCGTCCGGAGCCAATTAGGTATCGCGGCCACTGCCACCGTTGAGTCCGTTCTGCACGCCTGAACAAGAGAAATCCATGCCTTCCATTGCCAAACCGATCGCCACGCACCCCAGCCTGCAGAGAAACAGTCTCGGAATGACCATCCGCGACTACGAGGGATCGATGTCGACGCTCTGCGCCGGCTGCGGGCACGATTCCATTACGGCGGCCATTGTCCGGGCGCTTTGGGAACTCGCCGTGCCACCGCACACCATCGCCAAACTGAGCGGCATCGGCTGTTCCTCAAAAACGCCAGCGTATTTCGTAACCGGAGCACATGGGTTCAATTCGGCTCATGGACGCATGCCGGCCATCGCTACTGGAGCCAACGCCGCCAACGGGGCGCTGACTTATATCGGCGTTTCCGGCGATGGCGACTCGCTTTCGATTGGCCTCGGCCAGCTCTGCCACGCCATCCGGCGCAATGTGCGAATGCTGTACATCATCGAGAACAACGGAGTTTATGGGCTCACCAAAGGCCAGTTCAGCGCCTCCGCCGATGTCGGCTCCAAGAGCAAGCGCGGTGAGCCCAACCGCATGTCCCCCATCGATCCGGTGGCCCTGGGATTGAGCCTGGGAGCCACTTTCATTGCGCGCAGCTTTTCCGGCGACAAAGATCAGCTCATCCCGATTCTAAAAGCGGCGCTCGCGCATCGCGGTCTGGCGCTGGTGGACGTCATCTCGCCCTGCGTGACCTTCAACGATCACTCCGGATCGACCAAGAGCTATCTCTACACGCGCAAGCACCAGCTCAAGCTGACCGAGACCGATTTCGTGCCGCCGCAAAGTGAGATTCTCGCCACCATTGGCCGGAACGGCGCGGCCACGGTGACCATGCACGACGGCAGCGTGGTTCGCTTTACAGAGGTTCCCCCGCATTACGACCCGACCGATAGGGCGAAGGTCTCGGCTTACCTGGACGAGCATCAAACCAACGGCGAAGTGGTTACCGGCCTGCTGTATCTCAATCCGGCCAGCGCCGACATGCATGAGCTGAACCAGACCCCGGATGTGCCCTTGTCGCGCCTGCCGTTTGAGAAGCTGTGCCCGGGGTCGGCGGCGCTCCAAAAGCTGCAGGAAGACTTCCGCTAGGTCGCAAGGCGCAAACGGCGAAGCGAAAACGCGAGTCGAAAGCGCCACGGCGGAAGCCAGCAGCGAAAGCGCGCGGCAGAAGCAGCGCGAGAGCAAAGCAGCGCGAGAGCAAAGACGCCGAAAGAGCGCATGGCGAGGACGAACTCGAGCGAAGGCGGCGAAGGAGCGAAGGCGCAAAAGAGCGAACGGGGACATTCCGGGCCAGTGTTCGAAATCTTCCCCTGTCCAACATCGCAGGATTGTCCCCTGGCGCCAAGCAAGCACCAATGCAGGCCCCAGAACGTGAAGCCGAAGCGACGCGTCGTTGCGGACGCAGCCGCCTACGCCCCCACCCTCTCCATAAACGCCGCCACCGCCTCAATCCCCCGAAAGAAATTCGGTAAGTGCAATTTCTCATTCGGAGCATGCAAATTATCATCGGGCAGGCCGAATCCCATCATGACGCTGGGGATGCCGAGCGCGCCCTCGAACGCGCTGACAATCGGGATGGAGCCGCCGGAGCGCACGTAGACCGTAGGCTTGCCGAAGACCTGCTCCATCGCGCCCGCTGCCGCCGTAATGAACCGATTATCCGGATTCACGAGCGACGGCGGAGCGCTATGGACGATACGAAACTCCGCGTCCACGCTGGGCGGGCACACTGCTTTCACCGCCGCCTGAATTTGCGCGGCGGCCTCGTCCGGACTCTGATCGGCCACCAGACGCGTGCTGATCTTGGCGACCGCGCGCGCCGGAATCACCGTCTTTGCGCCCTCCCCGATGAAGCCGCCGCGGATGCCGTGCACCTCCAACGTCGGGCGCGCCCAAGTCCGTTCGAACAGCGGTATGCCCGGTTCACCAGTCAACTGCTTGACGCCCACTTCGTGTTCGCGATAGTCCTCTTCGTTGAAGGGAAGCCGAGCCCACGCGGCGCGCTCCTTGGCGCTGGGCGGGACCACCCGGTCATAGAAGCCGGGGACCAGAATCCGGCCATTTCGATCCTTGAGAGCGCAGATGATTTCAGCGGCGGCCTGCAGCGCATTCGGCGCAGCGCCTCCGTAGACGCCGGAATGCAAGTCCTGCCGTGCGCTTTGGACCACCAACTCGCCATAGACGATGCCGCGCAGGCCGACGCAGATAGTCGGCAGCTCTGGCGCGAACATCTCCGTATCGCAGATCACCGCCGCGTCCGCCTGCAGCCCCGCCGGCTTGCTGTTGACGTAGGCTTCGATGTGCTCGCCGCTCACTTCTTCTTCGCCTTCAATCAAGAAACGAACATTGACGGGCAGACGGCCGTGCTGGCGCAGCAGTCCGGCCACGGCGTTTATGAGAATCAGAGTTTGACCTTTGTCGTCGGAAGAACCGCGGGCATAAATATTGTTGTCGCGAATATCCGGCTCAAACGGCGGCGATTTCCATTCCTCCAGCGGATCGGGCGGCTGCACATCATAGTGGCCATACAACAGCAGCGTCGGTTTGCCGGGCGCGCCGAGCCATTCCGCATAGACCAGCGGATTACCCTTTCCTTCAATCAGGCTGGGGTTGTGAAGGCCAGCGCCGGAGAGTTCGTTCCGCACAAATTCAGCCGCACGGCGGATATCCGGCTGGTGCTCCGGCAGAGTGCTGATGCTCGGGATGCGGAGAAATGCTTTCAACGTTTCAAGGTATTGCGGATGGTGCTCAGTGAAGTAGCTCATTTTTGTATGGTGAATGTTGCGAAAATCAGACCGAGTTCGCGGGAATCGTTAGGAGCGCGATAAGCGCGGCTAACCGCGAGGTGGACATTCAGCTTGCCTTTGCCCGAAACTCCGGAGGGAAGAGGCGCATCGAAAGTGAACCAATTGGATGTCTTGATGGTGAAAGTGGCCATTCGGCGTCCTTCTACTTCCACGGTGAGATCCAGCGGGCCGGCCTGCACCAACGGCTCGGGGCAGTAGCCGCGAATGTACAGGCGCTGGTCGGGGCGGGTGGATTCCATCCAAAGATTGGCTTCACGCTTGGTCCAGCGGGTGGTTCCTTCGACAGCGTACCAGCCATCGCCCAAGCGCGAGGCCGCATCCGGATCCGCCACGTTCAGTAAATCTGCGCCACGCACCACCTGTTGCACCGCGAGAGTTCTGACGTACGTCGCGGTGGAGTTCACCGGCTGGCCGGCCAGAGAGAAAACAACCGCCCTGCCATGCGCCACCAGATCGTAGGCGTCTTGGAAGGAAATCTCGTAGTTCGATAGATCGGGAAACGCAGTGTGAAGCCAGGCGGGCCGCTCGCCGCCGGGCGCAAGGTACACGCGGGGCATGCCTATCAAATTCAAGGGACGATCTAGAAGCCCACCCCAGAAGAGGTCGTCGCTCACGTTTTCAAGCAGGACGATCTTGCCTTCATACTCGCTCTCATGAGGCTCCATCTCGGTTAAGAGATGTTGCATGTTCTCGCCGCGATCAAAGCGTTCGCCTTCGATCGGCTGAAGTTGCGCAAAGGAGCAGTACAGGTACCCTGCAAGAATGACGGCCGCGGCTACCCGTGTCCAGCGGTTGGGAGTTGCCGCGGCCCAGGCAGCCAATATCGCCACGCCGATGGTGGGCACAGTCAGGTAATACTCGGTGATGTGGTTTTCCAACGGCAACACCGGGCCGATCGCGACTGGAAACCAGAGCAGCAGGAACAGCGCCAGGCGCTTGCCTTGATACAGCTTCCTCGCCACAAACAGAAGCAGGGCGACCGAAACGACCCCCAGCAGAATTTTCGGCGGAATTTCGGATATATGACGCTGCACGGCTCCCGCAGCCATGGCCCAGTAGACCCATAACGTGTGAAGAAGAGCGCCGGGAGCAAATATCAGCTTGTATTGCGGGTCGTCAGAGGGCGGAACCGCGGTGAAATGAAAGATGACAAACGCGATGGCGGGAAGAAGAAGCGGCAGTGTGCTGCGCACCGTTTTCGGCGCGCAGAAGACGGCATAGAGCAACACCAGCGCTGGATAGATGACGATGGTCTCGAGAACACCGAAGCCAAACATATAGGGCAGCCATTCCAAATAAAGAAAGCGGCGCTCTCCGGTGTCGATCCATTTCAAGCGGAAGAAAAATCCTAGCAGTACGCAGAAAACGATCAGCACTTCGTTGTACGCTGAAGACCAACCCAGCGGCTCAGCCAGTGAAGCGCCAGCGCACCAGATCACCGGCGCAAGAAAACCAGCCAGCGCTGAACCGGTAAGCCGCCGCGCGATCCAAGTGAGCAGAACGAGATTCACAAACTGCGTCAGAAAAACGACAACCCTAAACGGGATTACGGTGAGGTCGAACATCGAGCCCAGCGTCAGAAAGAAAAGCCGCTCACTGAAGACGCGAATCGTTCCTTGAGCCATGGGCGCGAACAACAAGTGCGGCAGATCGCGCCAGGAGTTGAGCAACAGCGGCAGGCTCAGCCAGGCGAAATCGTCGTTGGAGAACCAACTCCGCAGCGCCGTAAAGTGCCAAGCCATGCAGAAGAGCATCGGCCCAGTCCAATACAGCAGACGTTCTAATCGCCGCAACGCTCTACGTCCACCAGGCAGCTATAAAACACGGGGCCCGCGCCGATATCGGTCAAGCGATCGGAAGTGAGCGCGTTGATTCCCCGCCCCCATCGGACCGACGGCGCACGCACCACGCCGGGCCGCACTTCTCCGTCCACGTCCGCCGTCAGAACGCAACTGCCGCGGCCGTTGTGGATACGCACGCGATCTCCATTGACGATGCCCCGCGCCGCGGCGTCCGTGGCGTGCATGGCCAGGCGGCTGGTTTGCGCGTCAGTGGCGGGACGGTTGCCGAAGGTGGAATTCATGCTGTCGTCGTTCTTCGATGAGATCAGCTCCAGTGGATAGCGGGAGACCAGTTCGGACGATCCGAAGCGGGATTCGATGGGTGGAACGTACTCGAGTGACGCGGCGCCGAACTCGCATTTGCCGGAGGGAGTGCCAAAGCCCCCTTTGGCGAATGGCAGAAACGGCTCGCCTGGCGCCGCAACATTCAGGCGGATGGAACGCTCGCGGTCCAGGCGTTCGAGCGTGATTCCCTCTAAGAACGGGTGCCCTGAATCGAGCAACGTGCGGATCATTTCGTCGTCCGATTCGTAGAGATAGGATTCCGTGAAACCCATGCGCTCCGATAGCAGCCTGAAAATCTCCGTATTGGGCTTGGTTTCGCCGGGCGCATCGAGCACCGGCCGTGCTAATTGCAGATAATAGTGCCCGTAGGCGAAATAAAGGTCTGTGTGTTCTAGAAATGTAGTGACCGGCAGCAGAATATCGGCGTGATCGGCGCTGTCGTTCTGAAACTGCTCGAGCACCACGGTGAACAGATCGTCCCGCCGCAGACCTCGCCAAACCAGATTCTGATTGGGCGCGATCGAGGCTGGGTTGGAGTTGTAGACCACCAGCGCCTTCACCGGCGGATCGTCGACCTCGGTGAGCGCTCTGCCCAGTTCCGTCATGTTGATCAGCCGCGTGGGCTTGCTGCCGGGGTGTTCCGGACTGAGGCGGTTTAGCTGAAACGCGCCGCTCAGGCTCAGTTGCAGTCCGCCGCCAACTTCTTTCCAGGAACCAGTGAGCGCGGGAAGCGCCACCACGGCACGCACGGCAGAGCCACCCCGCTCACTCCGTTGCACGCCATAGTTCAGGCGGATGGCTGCCGGGCGAGTGGTCGCGTATTCGCGCGCCAGAGCAACGACGTCACCTCGCTCAATTCCAGTGAGAGCTTCCACGCGCTCCGGCGGATATTTCGCTGCGAGGGACGCCAGCTCTTCAAAGCCATTGGTGTAGCGCGCAACGTAATCGGCGTCGTGCAGCTTCTCCCGGACAATCACATGAATCAGACCCAGCGCCAGCGCCAGGTCGCTTCCCGGAAAAGGAGCGAAATGTTTGTCCGCCAGTTTGCCAGTGCGGTTCTTCACCGGATCGATCACGTAAAATTTAGCGCCGTTGCGCCGCGCCTCTACGATAAATGGCCACAGGTGGACGTTAGTGCCGAGGATGTTAGCGCCCCAGGCGATAATCAACTTCGAGTGGCGGAACTGCTCCGGCTCCGTGCCATAGCGGCAGCCGAGAGTCTGCAGGAGACCGGCGACTCCCGCCGCTGAGCAGATGGTGCGGTCCAACCGTGAAGCGCCCAGCCGATGGAAGAAACGGCGCTCCATGCTAGAGCCTTGCAGCAGGCCCATCGTGCCGGCATAGCTATAAGGCAGGATGGATTCTGCGCCGTGGTCACTGGCGATGGTCGCCAGGCGATGCGCGATGGTATCCAGGGCTTCATCCCAACCGATGCGCTGAAACCGTCCTTCGCCTTTAGCGCCGATCCTTTTTTGCGGATAGAGCAGGCGGTCGGGCGAATACTCGCGGTCCAGGTAGCGGGCCACTTTGCCGCACAGGAAGCCGCGGGTTACGGGATGATCCGGGTTGCCGCGCAGATGGCTGCCTTGCCCTCGTTCCACGTTAATGAGCAAGGAACAGCAGTCCGGACAGTCGAGAGCGCAAACGGAGTGACGAATGTCGGCCACATCCAAAATTATAGTTGGTCCCAAGCCGTGCAGGGCTGACGGTTTACCCGCGCGGCTTCAGCCCCGTGGCCAATCGTTGCAAATTAACCGCTGCCTGGTAATTGCTTTCGACCAGGCGATCTACCTTCTCATGCAAATGCGCGATCTTCAACTCCGTGTTGATGGCGGTTTCGAACTCGATGTCCGATCGGATTTGATCGCGGATCTTTTGCCGGTTTTGGCTCGCTAGCACAAACAGCGTAAGCAAAATGCTTTCCATGCCCAGGCAGGTGGACAACAGCCCGAACGGGTAGGGATCGAAAACGCGCAACCCGGCAAACAGGCCGAGATTGATCACCGCGTACAACGCAAACAGGCTGGCGTGCAGCAGCACCGACCGCACAGTGCCGCTCCAACCGGCCACCGTGTCCGCCACGACCCCGCCGATCGTCCGCTGTTCCGCGGTGACGTCATTGGCATTGCGCGAAACGGTGCGGCGGATCAGTTCATCGCTTTTGCGCAGCCGCCGCGCCACCACGCTCAACAGATTTAAAGCCGCTGGCGGGTACAATCGGACGTAATCTTCAAAGTGCTCGCGGTCCAGACGCAATACTTCTACGTCAGTCACGGCCATCACTGAAGCGGTCCTAGTCCCGTTGTCGAGCAGCGAGATCTCGCCGAAAACGTCGCCCGGCCGCGAGACTTCGAGGACGATCTTTTCGCCTTGATCGTTCTTGACGTAAATCTCGACCTCGCCCGATCGCACAATGTACATGGCGTGCCCCGGATCTCCGAATTCAAACACGGATGCGCCGGGCTGCAGGCTCCGTAAATCCATCCGCTCGGCCAGCGCCGCGCGCTCAGCTTCGCCTAAGTCTTTCAGATGTTCGACTTCGCGTAGAATCGAGGAGTCAATGGGCATGCGGCAACCTTTCGAAGAAGACATAATTATAGGGCAGACACCTTCACCCGTCTTGAGGAGAATCGTTCGATGAGTCGTAGAGCGCTGATTACGGGAATCACGGGCCAGGATGGTTCCTATCTGGCGGAATTACTGTTAGCCAAAGGGTACGAGGTTCATGGCATGGTTCGGCGGGTAGCGCTCGAGGACCCATCGCGCCGGCTCGACCGCATCTCCCGCGTGCTCGATCGCGTGAAGCTGCATGCCGCGTCGCTCGAAAGCTTTCCCAGTATTTACCACGTATTTCGGCTCGTGCAGCCCGATGAGTGTTACCACCTGGCGGCCCAAAGCTTTGTCAGTTACTCCTTTGACGACGAGTTTTCCACCTTCAACACCAACATCAACGGCACGCACTTTGTACTGGCCGCGCTCAAGGACGTGGTGCCGCAATGCCGCTTCTATTTCGCCGGTTCGAGCGAAATGTTCGGCAAGGTCGCGGAGATCCCACAGACCGAAACCACGCGCTTTCATCCCCGCTCCGCTTACGGCATCAGCAAAGTGGCCGGGTTCGATCTGACTCGAAATTACCGGGAAACCTATAATATTCACGCTTCCAGCGGCATTCTTTTCAACCATGAATCTCCGCGCCGCGGCTACGAGTTTGTCACCCGCAAGATCACTTCGGGAATCGCGCGCATTCTCAAAGGAGAGTCCACCGAGGTGCGCCTGGGCAATCTTGACGCCAAGCGCGACTGGGGCCATGCGCGCGATTATGTGGAAGCCATGTACCAAATGCTGCAACAGGACGAACCCGATGACTACGTGGTTGCCACTAACCGCACGCATTCCGTGCGCGATTTCGTCAACCTAGCCTTCAGCATCGCCGGCCTCGATCCGGACAAGTACGTAGTAACCGATCCCGGCTTCTTTCGGCCGGCCGAAGTGCACCTCCTGATCGGCGATCCCGCGAAAGCCACCCGGGTCCTCGGCTGGAGACCAAAAACTCAGTTTGAGGGGTTGGTGGAAGAAATGGTCACCGTGGACTGCGAAAACGCCGGCGTCTCTCTCGCGCGCGCCAAGGCCATCTGACATCATGGCGAATAAGCGCATCGCTCTATATCCCGGCTCGTTCGACCCCATCACCAACGGTCATCTCGACCTGATCGGCCGGGGATCGCGGCTTTTCGATCGCCTGATCGTCGCGATTCTCCGCAACGATAGCAAGCAGGCGTTATTCAGCGTGCCGGAGCGTATCGAAATGCTCGAAGAAGTCTCCCGCTGCTTTCCCAACGTGGAGGTGGCTTCGTTCGATGGGCTATTGGTAGACTACGCCTCGGAGGCTGGCGCAGGCGTTATTCTGCGCGGCATCCGCGCCGTCTCCGACTACGAATATGAGTTGCAGATGGCGCTGATGAACCGCCGCTTGCGCGCTTCCATTGAGACCGTTTTCCTGATGTCGAGCGAAGCCCATTCTTTCATTAGTTCCCGGCTGGTGAAGGAAATTATCGGCCTGGGCGGGAACATTTCCGGCCTGGTGCCGGCTTCGGTAGAAACCAAATTGCGCGAACGCC
This sequence comes from Bryobacteraceae bacterium, assembly GCA_035314765.1. Taxonomy (GTDB): domain Bacteria; phylum Acidobacteriota; class Terriglobia; order Bryobacterales; family Bryobacteraceae; genus DATFZA01. Next base: position 21 of record DATFZA010000448.1, on the reverse strand, counting down.
TTTTAGGGGAAAAAGGCTAGG
>DATFZA010000447.1:0-10615 GCA_035314765.1 Bryobacteraceae bacterium | reverse complement strand
GATGCCGAATGGATGGGCCGCATTTACAAGTTCCTCGGCCTGTCCGTCGGCATCATCGTTCACGACCTCGACGACCAAGAGCGCAAAGCCAGCTACAACTGCGACATCACTTACGGCACCAACAACGAGTTTGGCTTCGACTACCTGCGCGATAACATGAAGTTTCGCATTACCGATTGCGCGCAGCGCGGGCATCATTACGCCATCGTCGACGAAGTCGATTCGATCCTGATCGACGAAGCCAGAACCCCGCTGATCATCTCCGGTCCGAGTGAAGAATCCACCGACAAATATTACCGCGTCAATCGCATCATCCCCCGGCTGATCCGCGGCGAAGTGATCGACGGCAAAGAGCCGGGCGAAAAATACACCACCGGCGATTACACCGTGGATGAAAAGCACCGGTCCGTGGCGCTGACCGAAGAAGGCGTTTTGAAGGTCGAGAAACTGCTGGGCATCTCCAACCTATACGATCCGGCCAGCATCGAACTCAATCACCACGTGCAACAGGGATTGAAGGCCAACGTGCTGTTCCATCGCGATAAGGATTACCTGGTGCAAGACGGCCAGGTCGTCATCGTCGACGAATTCACCGGCCGCGTCATGCCCGGGCGCCGCTGGAGCGATGGGTTGCATCAGGCGATTGAAGCCAAGGAAAGCGTCAAGATTGAGCGCGAAAATCAGACGCTGGCCACGATCACATTTCAGAATTACTTCCGCATGTTCAAGAAGCTGGCCGGTATGACTGGCACGGCCGAGACGGAAGCGGCCGAATTTGAAAAAACCTACAAGCTGGAAGTGGTCGCGATCCCGCCCAACCGGCCCATGCGGCGGCTGGAAAACACCGACATCGTCTATCGCACCGAGGAGGAAAAGTTCCGCAACGCCGCCAAGGAGATCAAGCAGTTTCACGACCGCGGGCAGCCGGTGCTGGTGGGCACCATCTCGGTGGAAAAATCGGAAAAGCTCTCAAGCATTCTGAAAAAGATGGGCGTCAAGCACGAGGTGCTGAACGCCAAGAATCACGAGCGCGAGGCGTTTATCATCGCGCAAGCCGGGCGCAAGTCCGCGGTCACCGTATCCACCAACATGGCGGGCCGCGGCACCGATATTCTGCTCGGCGGCAACGCCGAGTTCATGGCCAAGGAGGTCTTCCGCAAACAGAACAAGGATCCCGACGCGCTGCAAATCGCGCATGTCGGATCCCCCGAGCGCGCCGAATGGGATGAACTCTATCAGCACTACAAAGCGGAAACCGATCCCGAACACGATGACGTGGTGCGGATCGGCGGCCTGCACGTGCTGGCTACCGAACGGCATGAATCCCGCCGCATCGACAATCAGCTGCGCGGCCGCGCTGGACGCCAGGGCGACCCCGGAAGTTCGCGCTTCTATCTCTCGCTACAAGACGACCTGATGCGCATCTTTGGCGGCGAGCGCATGCAGAACCTCATGCTGCGGCTGGGCATGGAAGAAGACGTGCCGATCGAATCCCGGTTGATCAGCAAGCGGATCGCGGCCGCGCAAAAGGCCGTGGAAGCGCAAAACTTCGCTGCCCGCAAGCACCTGCTTGAGTACGATGACGTGATGAACAAGCAGCGGCAAGCCGTGTATGGCATGCGCCGGCATCTGCTGGAAGGGCAGGACCAGAGAGCGCGGCTGCACGAAATCATCGAAGGCATCGTGGCCAGCTACATCGATATTCGCTGCCCGGAAAAAGAAGTCCCCAGCGCCTACGATCTCACCGGTCTGCAGACCGACGTGCTGACGCAGTTTGGCCTCAAGGTCGCCTTGCCCGATCTGGGAGGCCTCACGCGCACCGAGATCGAGAACAAAATCTCCGATTTGCTCAAGCAGCGCTACCAGGAGAAAGAAGACCTCATTGGACCCGATAACCTGCGCGAGGCGGAGCGCATCATCATGCTCAACGTCATCGACAATCAGTGGAAAGATCACCTGTTGTCGATGGATCACCTCAAGGAAGGAATCGGGCTGCGTGGTTATGGGCAGAAGGACCCGCTGATTGAATATAAGAAGGAATCCTTCAGCCTGTTTCAGGACATGATGGACCGGATTGAAGACGAGAGCATCCGCTATCTGTTCTTCCTGCAAGTGTCTACCGGTGGTGGCAGCGATATGGGCGGGGACGGAATGCAGCCCCGGCCTATTCTGCCGTTTGCCGAAGAAGTTGAGGAAGAAGAAGAGGAGGAGCCGATCGCGGAGCCCGTGGGGGTGTCGCAGGAGCAACAACGGGCCGCGCAGACCGCTGTCGCGGACTTCACCCGCACCATCCAGCGCAAGAAAGACAAGGAACTGGCCGATCTGCAATTCGTGGGCGGCAATGGCGGCGCCGCCGCCGACAAAAAACAGGCCATCTCCACCAAGAAGGCCGGCCGCAATGACGCCTGCCCCTGCGGGAGCGGAAAGAAGTACAAGAAATGTTGCGGCGCCTAAAGGCGGCCATCGCCGGTATCGTCCTGTTATCCGCCAGCTCCGGTGGCGAGTTATGGACAAAAATCCCCGCCACTCGCCCTGCTGATTTGGGAGAAAAGAAGGCGATTTTCGAAGAATACGGGCTGCAAGCGGCGGAAGAAGCCAGTATCGGGCTGGACAAAGCCACTGCTTACCGTTTCAAAGATGTGACCGGCGCCCTGGCGGCCAGTCTCTGGCTGGGCGGCTCTTTACGCGGCAATTACCTGGTCACCTGCGCTTGCCCGAATCTGGGTAAAATCGTCGCCTCGGCCGCGCCATTTCCCGGGCAGCGCAACGGCCAGCTCCCCGGCTTGCTGGACTATTTCCCGCCAACAGACCGGATTGGGAAGTCGCCGAAGTACATCCTCGGCCCAGCCAGCCTAGCCGAGTTTGCCCCACAATTGCCAGCGGAATTGTTTGGCCTCCAGTACTCCCCGGAAGCGGAAGTGGCCCGGTACCGGGGAACGGGCGGCGAACAGACTCTGATCATAATTTCTTATCCGACGCCCCAAATGGCCCGTGAACGAGCCGCGGCAATGGAGAATATCAAACTTGGCCTGGTGAAGCGTTCTGGGCCGCTTGTAGCGCTTGTCCCGGCCCCGCCAGACGCCGCGGCCGCCGCCAAATTGCTGAAGCAGGTGAGTTATCAGGCCTCGGTTCAATTCAATGAGTCGGTGCCAGTGCCAGTGAAGGCCCAGAGCGTGGCTCAGATGATTCTGGCTATTTTCACCCTGGCCGGCATTGTCTTGGCGTTCTGCGTGCTATCGGGATTAGCCTTTGCGGGCATCCGAATTCTACGCCGGCGGTTTGGCCATGCAGATGCCGGGGACGCAATGATCGTGCTGCATCTCGAAAGCAAATAACTGCCTCACTTTCTCTACCTTAGAAGTTGCCAGGCGCCCCTGCGCAGCCTTTGCGCGGAAGTTTTCCACAGTTTTTGGAAAACCACTCCACAGGGTAAGTTGATGCTGGACAGCGAGTTAGCGGTGGAGTTTCCACAGGCGGATTTTTCCTTGACTGCGAACTCCCGGAGGTCATATCATCCTAACAACAAACAGGTTTTGACGGTTGCGTTTCCGTCGGATCTGATTCTCCCATGAACATCACCCTGGTAATACAGGGGCCTGTGTCTTCACGGGCATACGATGGACAGAATGCTCACCCTTTCATCGGGGGTGAGCATTTCTATTTTGGGCGGACCATCCGCTGCACGCCGTAGAGCCAGAGGATAAGCCGCCCCAGGAAAGCGTTGCGCCAATCAGATGATCCGCGTTCATCGGTGTTCATCGGCGGCCAATATTGATGTTCCGCTCCGACCGATACTCCTCATATTATTACTAATTAGCCGCCGATTAACGCGGATTAACGCCGATGTGTTTTCAACTAACCCAAGACTGCCAGGAACCTGGCGAGGATACGATACTTGTCTTCCTCGGGTTCAAGATCCCAAGACGGGTAATCGGGATTGAGCGAGATCAGACGAATGCGCGTGTGTCGCCAGGCGCCCGAGTCGTCGGTGGTCTTTTCACTGTGATATTGCTTGATCGCAAACGCCTGCCGCTGGCGGTCTTCGGCCAGCACCAGGTGACCTTCGCGAGAGCCTATCAGGCCCGTGCGAAACAGGCACAGGGAGCCATCCGGAATATCCGGTTCCATGGAGTGGCCTTCAATGTGTGCGGCGAACATATCCGGGTTGAGCTTGCCCCGCAACGTTTCCGGTATCTCTTCCCAGCCCTCTTCCTCGATCTCGTCATTTTCAAGAAACTTTCCCGCGGCTGCGCGCAGCGTGTACACGGGCACGTGCGTTTCGAATCTGCGGACGGTGGTAGGCACGTGCTGGCGATACAACTGGTTCAGCGACCACTCGAAGTTGCCGACCTCGACCGCCTGCCGGCGAGTCATCCGAAGGGCATTGGACAGTGAATCTTCGAGCGAGCGAAGCAGGGCCGCGGCGCCCATCTCGGCCGCTTTGCCGCGCAGATCCTGGGCCAGCGCCGTGAGCACTTCGGAATCTTCTTCCTGGGCCAGGAGGTCGAGGTCGCGGCGCAGCCGCAAATGCAACTCGTCGCTTTCGGGGTTTTCGAGCAGCAGGCCGATCGGGTTCAATCCCCGGCCGGGAAGCTCCGCCTGAAGAACGTAGTACCCGCCTGCGGTCATATTTTATGCTTATCGGCGGCTAAGGGGCAAAAGGATAATAGCCTTTGCGCGCCCGCACTTTCACGCTCGCCAAGTCCACTTTCACCACAATCTTCCGATAGGGCCGCTTGGGATCGGCGTCGTCCGGCGTATAACGCATGATGTACTGCGTGGTGACTTCACCCACCACGTTCGAAATCGCTTTGAACATGCCGGTGGCCAGGGCCGATGCGTAGCCGCCCGTTCCCACCTTCAGCGCGTAGTTGCCTTCATCCGACGGGATCCCCAGGTAGCCCGACACGTCGGAGTAAATGCCTTGCAGCGGATATTCCACTCGGCCCCCGGTCTCTTCGGCCAGCCGGAGCAGGTTCTCTTCATCGTCCTTCTGGAAGCCGAAACCCACCGTGCTCACCCCATAAATGGTCACCAGATTCCGCTGGGCAATCTCCACCGCTTGCTGCAGCGTCTTTTTGCTGGCGCTGTCGTGGCCGTCGCCGACCACCACCAGCACGCGCCGCGGCTCAATCGGTTCCCCGTTGACCAACTTGCGGCTGGTGCAGGCCATGTAGATGGCGTCGTAGAGAGCCGCGCCACCGCTGGGCTTCAGCTTGGCCAGTTTCTGCACAATCGGTTCGGAATCGGAGGTGGTGTTGACCAGCAACTCGGCCTCGTTCGAATATCCGATCAGGTAGCCGCTAAAGCGCTTGTCCCCGGGCAGCAGATTCAACACCAGCTCGGACGCGGCGTCCTGGTAGTGCTTCCAGTACAAGCGGCTGTTGTTGCTGAGGTCGACCAGGATTCCCACCACTACGGGCTGGCTGTGCTCCCGCGTGAAAAACTGGATCTGCTGCGGCTTGCCTTCATCGAGGATGGTGAAGTCCTTCTCTTCCAGATCGGAAACGAAGCGGCCCTTGTCGTCGGTAACGGTGACCGGCACGATGACTTCGTTGACCTGCACTTTGATGGATGGGGCAGGCTGAGCTGTGGTTGGAGCGGGTGTTTCCGGATTTTGCTGCGCGGGCGGAGTGGCGGTCTGCGCTCCCACGAAAACGGCCAGCAGCAAAATGCCCGAAACCCTGAAAAGCATAGGAAACCTACATCGAGTATAAAACACCGCGCCGCGGAGCGGGTCCTCAAGAGAGGCCGGCGGGCTCTGGAAAGCCACCCGGAATTGAACAGAGGAGGGGCTGGCTGTGCGTTCGCCGGCATCCTTGCTTCCCGGTGGTCGGCCGCGGTGGCTTTGGGGCTATATTCTCTGACCCCTTCAAACCGGGCCGGCGGTCGGGCGCGCCGCTTGCCGCTGGCTCGCGCAAGCTGTTCCAGACAAGAAATGACCACGTCAACCTGATGGAGTTCCTGCCGAAGTTCGGCGAGCATATGGCCGATTGCAGGCGGCCACGATACCTTGAACTAGAGGTTGCAAATTGCAACCTCTAGTTGTCGTAATCAATTGGTCGATGGTCAACGGAACTAACCAACTAAACCAACACACCAAACCGGTCTTTGACGCGCAGTCGTCCCTGAATCTCGACGGGAATGGATAGCCGATCAGTCGCTCAGGTGTTCTTGAGCTTGCCACCGCATCAAAAACTCCTTGGGCTGGACGATTTTGGTGTACTTCCACCTGTGCGGAAAATGTCGGATGTTGCCCGTGACCAAATAATGAGCCTTGCTGGCCTGGGCACACTCCAGGAAACGGTTGTCGTCTTCATCGCTGGCCTCGCGCAGAATGATCTTTGGTTTGACCAGCCGCGCGTTCTTGCGAATAGCCGTCATCGCGCGCCGAGCGTCGTGCAGGTCAATCTGAAGGCGAGGATAGGCAAACACTTTTTCGTACTCCGCCAGATCGGCTCAGAGACGTACCAAACAAACGCCGGCTTGAGAGCCAAGTCAAAAACTGCCTTCGGAGAACCGGTGGAAAGCAACGATGAGACGACAACGTTGGTGTCGAGTACAACCCGGATCATTTGGCCAGAGCGGTTAGGGGTTTCTTGGCGGAGCGACGCACATCGCTGATCATTGCGTTGATCTTGGTCATGGGTAATTTGTCGGTGCCGCGCTGCTTGGACTTCGCCCGAATGCTCGCAAGCCAGTTCGGTTCGGGGGCAAAGGTGTCCATGTAGTCGCTGACGCTCATGATGACGACGGCGGGCTCGCCACGCCGGTCCACGACGAATCGCTCGTTCTTAGCCGCGGCCCGGCGCATGATTTGGCCAAACTGCGTGCGCGCCGTCAGTGCTGAAACTACGTTGGTCATAGGATGAGATGCTTTCTTCACGTCCGGCCCTCCTGCTCGAACCGATTAATTAGTTCTGCTTGCAGTGTAGCGGCCCAGCTTGGATCGGTCAAGGAACCTCAGACTTCGCGCCGTTCTGGTAGGGCCCCAACCGATTGAGAAACACGTCGTTAAACGGCTTGGTAGCCCCTACCACTCCCGACCCGTGCGCGTGATGCGCGCAAAGCTCGATTGTCCTGACGATTGAAGCTATTTCCCGGGCCGCCGATTGGGCGGACTTGTTAGTTGTTGTGTTTTGCCTCAAGTGGAAACGGAGAGGGCGTTCTGCCGTTAAGATAGGGGAGAGAACGCGTGAAAAAACACGGGAGCACTACACGGCCGAAGAGAAGGTGGCCATCCTGAGGCGGTATCTGCTGGAGCACCAGCCGATCTCAAGACTGTGCGATGAACTGGGGCTCCAGCCGACGACATTCTACCGCTGGCAGAAGGAGTTCTTTGAGAACGGAGCCGCCGCCTTCCAGCCCAAGGCGCGGGCTAAACCAGCCAGCAGGAACGGATCGATTATCTGCAAAAGAAGATCCAGGTCAAGGACGAGGTGCTGGCCGAACTGCTGGCGGAGCTTGTGGCTCTAAGAGAGAAGTCTTGGGGAACTTTGACCGGGGTCTGGGTGCCGCACGACGTGCTCGCCGATATGCTGGTCAAGCATCTGGACGGAATCCTGAACTACTGCCGCACCAAAGTTCGCTTCGGCGTGGGCGAGGCGCTCAATGGAAATATTCGCATGCTGATCAATCGTGGGCGCGGGTATAAGAACGTCCGCTACGTACTGCTGAAGGCGAAGCGCATGGCCATCACCAACCTCCAATTCGTTGAACTTCAACAAGTCAGGAAGGCCGCCTAGAATGGGTGCTCTGCCAAATTCCTGCGCTGCCGATCTTTGCCCTGGGGGATTCAAAAAATCAGCGGCCAATTGTTCGTCGGTTTTGGCCCTGCGCGAATCAAGACGCTGGAACTCAAAGACGCCGCTACGCGCCTATGACCAACTCCTCTTACATCTGTTATGAAACTTACGTTACACTATGACAATCCTGTAGAGGAGCCGCACCGGAGACCCAGCCGTTTGAAGAGGCCGCTGGTTCCGGTGCGGATTGCCCGATAACCGGGCTGGGATCCTGCGCCGGCGCATGTGGCGCGAAACTAGCATTCCTTTCCTGGTGAGGCCCGCGTCCTTTTTTTCCTACACCCGGAAGCCAGCACAACCGCCGAAACCGAATCCCCGACGGGATCGAAAAGACGTTCCTGAATCGACTTCGATAGACCACAAAAAAGCCCTCTGTTGCAACTAACAGACAAGGAAAGAGCGGTTTGCAAAAACTTTAGACACCGGCTCCCGCAAGCACGCCGTTTCAAGGCCACTCGCTCCCCGTTCAAGCTCGCTGCAACCAGAGGGACACAGGTTTTTCAGAGTTTACTTCATCAATTCGCAATGATGATTGCAACTGGAGAGCCACGCGCCGATTGTTCATTCTAAGAGAGTTACACGATCCCGCCCGTTCCTCCCCTGGGTTATAGCCCAGCCGGGGTGTGTCCCTGTGACACAATCGGGTTAGCTTGCGTCTCCTTTCGCTTTTCCTGGTCTTGCTGCCTTGGGCACTCTGCGCCGAGGAGTATCGGGTGTATTCGCCGCATCCTCGCTTGCTATTGTCCGCCAGGCATCTTCGGCTGCTGCAACGGGAACGGGAACGCCAGTCTATGCGCTGGCAGCAATTCCAGAGGATGTTACAAACGCCCGAAGCCCTGCCGGAATCCGGATTGGCCCAGGCGCTCGCGGCGATCGTCGGCCAGGACGCCGCGGCCGGACGCCGGGCGGTGGAGTGGGCTTTGTCTCCAGCCGCTGATTTGCGCCAAGCGGCATTGGTCTATGACTGGTGCCAGGACTGGATGGCCGAAAGCCAGGCCGGCGCGCTGCGAGCCAAGCTGCGAGCCAAGCTGATCGAAGGGGCTGCCCGCCTTACCGCCGGGAACGATCTTCCCGCCCACCGCGACCGCATCCTCGCCGCCATCGCTGCCGCCGATGACGCCACGCACACGGAAGAGCCGGTGCTGCGGGAGGAGATTGACGGCTGGTTCAATCAACAGTTCCTGCCCGGCGTGCTTTCCGGAAAGAACCAGGTTTCGCCACCGGAGTCCTATGCGTTGCTGGAACTGCTGCATGCCGTGCGCGACAACTTGAACCTCGATCTGCGAGACTCAGCCACGGCCTGGTTTCAGCAGTTGCCCATCTTCCTGGTGCTGGGCAACTACCCAGCTCCCTTGGACGCTCCGGAGAATGCCTACCGGATCCCGGTATTCACCGGCGCGGGACAACCCTCCACGCGGGCAGCGGCTCTCAGCCGCGCGGCCGGCCTCAGTCTGGTGGCCTACGACAGCAATTCCACGGAGACGCAGTTTCTGCAGGGCTGGCTGATCCAGGACCATTTCCTGATGCGCGGCGGTTTCGGCGCGGTGTATGAGTTTCTGTGGGCCAACCCCTATCAGCCGGGGCTGAGCTTTTTCCATCTGCCGTTGCAGTTTTACGATCCGCATTCGGGCGCTTTGTTTCTGCGCTCCAGTTGGGAAGAGGACGCCGCCTGGTTCGGTTTGTTTGGCGGCGAGGCACAGCTTTTTGAGAATGGAAACATCACCGTCCTCAACCAAAAAGGCGGCAGCGGCCGTCCGGTGCTGATCGGAGATGCGAGCGTGGTGGCGGCGCGGGCGCCTTTGCGCTACGAAGTGGATACCGAATGGCTGTTTGTGGTGGGATTAAAACCGCGACAGCGATATATTGTGGAAGTGGACGACGAGGAACTGCGCGGCGAATCGTCCGATCCGGCGGGAACGCTGGCCTTGCATCTTACGCCGGACCGCAAAACCGGCTTGCGCATTCAGGAGGAAACGATTGATGGAACAACAAGAACGGGAAGCGGTGCTCGATCGGCTGAAGAAGAACCGGGAAAGAGTGCTGGCGGCCGTTAGCGGCCTTTCTCACGACCAATTGGTTTTCCGTCCGGCCGAAGACCAATGGAGCATGGCGGATTGTCTGGAGCACATCAATATCGTGGAGAGCCGGGTGTACATGGGCATTCAGCGCGCGTTGTCGCAGCCTCCCGAGCCGGAAAAAGGCGCCGCCGTGGCCAATAAGCGCGCCATGATCGAGAGCGCCGCGCTCGACCGCACCACCAAATTTGCCGGTCCGGCGCAGGTAATGCCGCATCGGGAATGGAGCTCTTTCCCCGAGCTGGTGGAGGCGTTCGAGTCCATTCGCGGCCGGACTTTGCAGTTCGTCGAACAGACCACCAGCCGGTTGCACGACCATGTCTTTCCCCACCCGGTGTTTCAAGATATGGACTGCTACCAGTGGCTGCTCCTGCTGGATTTGCACGCCGAACGGCATATCAGCCAAATGGAAGAAGTAAAAGCGGCGCAAGTGAGCGGCGCGCACCAGAGTTAGGCAGGGGGTTAGGCATGGAACAGCAAGAGCGGCAGGTGGCGATCGAACGGCTGGAGGATAATCGGTGTCGAGTGCTGGCGGCCGTGAGCGGCATTTCGCGGGACGAGCTGACCTTCCAGCCCGCCGCGGGACAATTCAGCGTGGCGGATTGCCTGGAGCACATCAATCTGGTGGAAACCCGGATCTACCTGGGCATTCAACAGGCGCTCTCGCAGCCGCCAGCGCCGGAAAAACGCCCGCAAGTGGCCGGTAAACTCGAAAAACTGATTCGCGCGGTGCCG
>DATFZA010000446.1:0-5816 GCA_035314765.1 Bryobacteraceae bacterium | reverse complement strand
AAATAGCCGATTTTGTTCTTGACAGGCATTGGAAAGCCGCGTTATAACTATACTGCTCTGACGCCGGAGTGGGAACTCCACAGAGGCGGTTTTCGCCGAAATTCTCTTAGTTAGTCAAGAAGTCAACGCATGGAATCTTCTGATTGGCACGGGGCATACACTTCGACCGACCTCGGCGCGGCGAGGAGCCGGTCTTCTAACGCCGAGCCGGATCGCGTGCACCGGGAGGCGGTGGCGCGCGTCGTCATGGCGCTCCGGCAAAACACCGATGTGCCTTTGAACCTCTCGGAGATGGCGAAGATCGCCTTTGTGAGCCGCTTTCATTTCAACCGCCTGTTCCGGCGTTTTACTGGCATGCCTCCGCGCCAGTTTCAGAGCGCGCTCCGCATCGCCGACGCGATGCGGCTGCTGCTCACCAGCGACATGACGGCGCTGGAGGTCTGCCTTAGCGTTGGCTACAGCAGCCTCGGAACTTTCACGCGGAGATTCGTCGAGGTGGTCGGGGTCTCACCCATCCGGTTACGGCGGCTCGCCTCTGCCAGACCAGTCTTGAGCGTCGATCACCAACCTCGCGCGCCGCAGCATTCGGGTTCGGTTGCCGGGACGCTGCATGTTCCGGAAGGCTCTTGCGGAGTCGCGGTAGTGGGATTGTACCGGACCGCCTTGCCTAAGGGCTCACCGATCGCCTCCGTGGTAGTAACTGCCGGCGCGTCCGAGTTCGCGCTAAACGGCTTGGGCCATGGCGACTATTACGCGTTGGCGGCTCTGATCCCAAAGCCTGCGGACCCCATTGCACTGCTGCTGGCCGAGGCGTCGGCGGTCGGCCGGGAAAGAGTACGTGTCGACGAAGGCCGGGTTTCGAGAATTCGAATTTCGCTGCGGCCGTTAGAGATCACCGATCCGCCTATCCTACCGGCTCTAGCGCCGGTCGTACTGAAGCAATTCCTTGCCCTTACGCCGGCTACACCGCGGCGAGCCGCGGAAGGCATAACAGCCTTGCGTTAAGTAGCAATATGGGGCTCCTACGAGATCGTTGCGCCTCTGGGGCGCAGGCGGAACGAAGTCGCCGGAGTTTTTGAGCCTAAACCAGGGCTCGTAGCAACCTGGGCCGATCCAGGCCCCAAGGGCTTCCACCTAGGCGCGCCTTCCAAAAGGGCTCCAGAATAGAACATTTTGAGGGCGGCGATGCTCCCTTAATCCCCCTGGACCGTCTCCTGCGGGCGAGCGTAAAGCCCCATCACTTGCAACTCATCCCCCCTCTCCGGCGACCCGCTAACTCTTCTCTGGAACCGCTCCAAGTACAGATAAATCACCGGCGTAATATAAAGCGTCAGCACCTGCGAAACCACCAACCCACCCACCACCGCGAGCCCGAGCGGACGCCTGGCCTCGCCCCCCGCGCCGCCGCCAATGGCAATCGGAAGCGTGCCCAGGAGCGCTGCCATGGTCGTCATCATGATCGGCCGGAATCGTTTCAAGCACCCTTGATAAATCGCCTGCTCCGGCGCCAGGTGATCCTTCCGCTGCGCCTCAATCGCGAAATCAATCATCATGATCGCGTTCTTCTTCACGATCCCGATCAGAAGAATGATCCCGACAAACGAATATAGGTTTAGATCGTCACCGAAGATCAGCAGCGTCAACAAGGCGCCCATACCCGCAGCCGGAAGACCCGACAGTATCGTGATGGGATGGATGAAACTCTCATACAGAATCCCGAGCACCAGGTAAATCACCACAACCGCGATCGCCAGCAGCATCGCCAGGCCGCGCAATGAATTCTGAAACGCCTGCGCCGTCCCCTGATAGCTGAAGGTCATCGTATCGGGCAGACCAATCGCGCGCGCCGCGTTGTCGATCTGCTTGGTCGCCTGGCTCAACGCGACACCCGGCCGCAAATTGAACTGGAAGTTCACGGCGGGAAGCTGCCCGATGTGATTTACGCTCAGGGGCGCAACGCTCTGCCGCACCTGCGTCACGGCGGCCAGCGGGATCAGCTTGTTGGCGGCGTTGCGCAGATACAGTTTCGAGAGCGCGGCCGGATCGCGTTGATCCTCGGGCAGCACTTCCAGGATTACGTCGTACTCATTGGTAGCGGCTGTGATCGTAGCGATCCGGCGGTCGCCATAAGCGCTGTACAGCGTGTTCGCGATCTCATCCGGAGAAACGCCCAGCGCCAGCGCCCGGTCCCTATCGATAACCACGTCCACTCGAGGGCTGGCCAGTCGCAGGTCGCTAAACAAATCCGTCAGATCGGGCAGCGTCCGGAGTTTCGCCTCCAGCACCGGCGCCCATTTGATCAAATTGGCTGTCTCCGCATCTTCGAGCGCCACCGAATATTGACTGCGCCCTTCGTTCTGCCCCAGCGTGATCAGCGGCGGCACTCGCAGAAACACGGAGAGCCCCGGAATCTCAGAGAACTTCTGCTGGAGCTGCGCCACGATTTCGTCCGCCGCCGGCCGCTTGCCCTCCTTCAGATGCACAAACAGGAAGCCCGTATTCTGGTCGCCGAAACCGCCGGTTCCCGCGCCATAGGCGTCTATCCAAGGATTCTGGCGGATCACCCCAAGCACCTGCTTCTCCAGCCGAACCATCTCTTCATACGAGGTGTCCTGGGCCGCCTCGGTTCCCCCAAACACCATCCCCGTATCGACGGTTGGCATGAAGCCCTTAGGCATCACGATAAACAAAAACACGGTCGCCACGGTCAACAGAACACTAGCAGCCAGCGTAATCGCGCGGTGCTTCAACACCACATCCAACGTTCGCCGGTAGGAGTTATTCAACCAGTCGAAGAAATCCTCCGACCACTTATAGAAACGTCCGCGCGATACCCCTGCGTGCGCAGTGGGCCGCAGCCAGATGCTGCACAGCATCGGGGTCAAGGTCAACGAAATCAAGCCGGACACCAGGATCGAGACGGCAATGGTCACGGAAAACTCGCGCAGGAGCCGTCCGATGATGCCTCCCAGAAACAGGACCGGGATGAACACCGCCACCAGGGAGGTGGTCATCGAGATAATCGTGAACCCCACCTCGCGCGCCCCCTCGTAAGCCGCCTGCATCCGCGGCTTCCCCATTTCCATGTGGCGCACGATGTTCTCCAGCATCACGATCGCATCGTCCACCACGAAGCCCACCGAGAGCGTCATCGCCATCATTGAGAGAGTATCGATCGTAAAGCCCAGCAGCTTCATTGCGCCAAACGTTCCCAGCAAGGAGAGCGGTACCGCCAGGCTTGGAATCAAAGTCGCCGATACATTTCGCAGGAAAAAGAAGATGACCAGCACCACCAGGACGATCGTGATCAGCAGGGTGAATTTGACGTCCGACACGGACTCGCGAATATTGCGCGACGCGTCAAATTCGATTCCCAGCTCAACACCAGCCGGAATCGACTGTCTCAGCGACGGCAGTACGGCTTTGATGCCTTCCACCACCGCGATTGTGTTGGTCCCCGGCTGTTTTTGTACAGCCAGAATCATGGAGGGGTCGCCATTAATCCAGAAAATCGAGCGGCTGGTCGTCACGCTGTCGATCACGCGCCCCAGTTCGTTCAGCCGCACTGGATTGCCATTGCGGTAAGCGACAATCAACGGACCAAATTGCGTAGCCGTGTTCAACTGGCTGTTCGATTGGACGGTGAAGGCCTTGGTGTGCCCGTACAGCGATCCCGCCGGAAGGTTCACGCTACCCGCCGTCACCGCGGTGCGCAACGTCTCCAGATCCACTTGGCGCGACGCCAGCTTGTCCGGGTCGGCCTGAATGCGCACTGCGTACTTCTTCGCCCCGTAGATCTGGATGCGCGCAACACCGCTGACCATGGAAAGGCGGCGGCCAATCAAGTTTTCGGCGTACTCATCCAATTGCGCCTGAGTCATCGTGTTCGACTTGCAGCTCATGTACAGGATTGGCTGCGCCGCGGGATTCACCTTCGAATACGAAGGCGGTGCGGGCATGTTAGTCGGCAGGTTTCCCCCTGCTCGCGAAATGGCGGCTTGGACGTCTTGCGCCGCCGCGTCGATATTCCGGCTCAAATCGAACTGCAGCGTAATATTCGTTGAACCCAACGAACTCGACGAGGACATGCTGTCGATCCCGGCAATCGTCGAGAACTCCTTCTCGAGCGGCGTAGCCACGGACGAGGCCATCGTGTCCGGATTTGCCCCCGGTAGCGACGCCTGCACCTGGATGGTCGGATATTCCACCGTCGGTAGGTCGCTGACCGGAAGACCCAGGTACGAGAGAATACCGAACACCAGAATCGCTGTCATTAACAGCGTAGTGGTGACCTTGCGGCGAATGAAGAAATCGGTAATGCGCATGTCTCGCCCTGCTTAATTTCCAGTGACCGTTTCAGCCCCGACCGAGGCCTTTTCAGGGGACGAGTTTGCCTTCAGCACCCGAACTTTCGCGCCCGGCATCAACAGCATCTGCCCCTGGGAGATCACCGTTTCCCCCTCTTTCAGCCCGCTGCCGATCACCGCCTGCTCGGGCGACCCTCCGCTGGCATAATTCCGCAGCACCTGCACGGGACGCATCGCCACCGTCTGGTCGCTGTTCATCACCCAGACGTACTTGCCTTGCGGTCCGTTTTGCACCGTGCGCGCCGGAACCACCACACGCCCCGGCTCCACGCTCAGCCCCACACGAACCTTGACGAACTGACCCGGCCAGAGTATGCGGTCTTGGTTGTTGAACGACGCTTTCAACTTGATAGTCCCCGTGGTGGGATCGACGGTGTTGTCGATGAACTCTAGCTTGCCTTGCACCGTGCTGTCGGCAGAAGCGGCCGCTTCGACGATTGCTTCGACGATTAAGGGCCGTTGCGCCTGGTAGCGCCTCACCTCCGGCAGCACCTCTTCCGGTACTGAGAACGATACGTAGATCGGCGTGGTTTGGAGGATGGTCACCAGCAGCGTGTCGTTGTCTTTCACCAGATCGCCCTGCTTGATTGCCACGGCGCCGGCCCGGCCGGACATGGGCGCGGTGATCTGCGTGTACCCCAACTGCAGTTTCGTTTCGGCTAGCTTGGCCTCATCCGCCGCCTTCGCCGCTCGGGCGCTCTCCACCGCGGCGCCATCCGCTTCCAGATTCGCTTGCGAGGAATCGGCGGCGGAGACCAGCGTCTCGGTTTGTTCCTTGGAGAAAATCCCGTCCTTGGAGAGTTGTATTCCCCGTCCGGCCTTGGCCCGGTCCGCTTTCGCCTGTGCCTCGTCCTTCGCTACGTTGGCCACTGCCTGCTTCTGCTGCGCCACGTCCCGCGCGATATTGGCATTCAGTTCGACAATTTGACTCAACCAGGGCTCCCGGTCCATTTCAAACAGCAACTGTCCCGCTTGCACGTCCTGGCCCTCGCCGAAACAGACCCGCGCCACCTGCCCGGCAATCCGCGATTTCACGTCCACCGACGCGATGGCTTCGACATTGCCGATGCTCGAGAGATCGAGCGGAACGTCCTTGGCGATCGCCGAGACAACGCGCACCGTAGGCGCCTCACCGGCTCGGGCCTGCACGGTACCGGGCCGGTTGCAACTGCACAGGAGCAGCGCGGCCGCGGCGGCAAGAGCGAAAAACCAAAAACAACGAGAGTACGACAAAACAGGTCTCCTAATTCTCGCGAGGGAACCGGCAGCCAACGCACCGCCATGCCCTCTTCACGCACGCGCCACCCACGACACCGGCCTCGTAGCTCGCTCGGGTTCTTTCCGAGGTGTCGGCAGAGGGAGGTTTTCCGCGTTCCGTAATGGCCGCCTTCTTCTAGTTTACCGATCCGTACACACGCCCGCCGGCCGGCCGAGGTCATTCACGCTTTC
>DATFZA010000445.1:0-25688 GCA_035314765.1 Bryobacteraceae bacterium | reverse complement strand
ACCGTGGGCTCATCGAGCAGCAGCAACCGCGGCCGGTGCATGACGCCGCAACCGAAATTCAAACGCCGCTTCATGCCGCCGCTGAAACGCTTGATCGGTTCCTGCGCGCGGTCTTGTAGACCGACGGCGTCCAGCACTTCGCCGGAACGCTTGCGCAAATCGGAACCGCGCAGGCCGCAGACGGCGCCCCAGTATTCAAGATTTTCCCGCGCCGACAGATCTTCGTAAAGAGCCAAATCCTGCGGAACCACGCCGAGCGGACGCCGGGCAGCCGCGCCCTCCCTCACGATATCGTGCCCCAGGACCCGAATCTCGCCGGAATCGGGAACCAGCAGACCGCAAATGCAATTGAGAGTGGTCGTCTTGCCCGCGCCATTGGGACCGAGCAACCCGAAAATCTCGCCGGCGTCCGCCTGGAACGTTATACTGTCCACGGCCACCGTCCCGCCGAACGTCTTGCGAAGGTTATCGACCTTGAGCACTACTGGCTTATTGGAGCACGGAGTTGCCAGAGGATCGCGAGGTGGGATCGAGGAAAATTCTCGTGTTTTCCTCTCACTGCAACCGCGATACCGTTCTCTTCGCCAGCACGCTGCTCCGCACCGCCTGCGCATAAGCTTCGCGCACAGCCGAGCGCTCTCGATTCGTAGCCTCGGGCCAGGCACTGAGCGACACCACGATCAACTTCTCCGCCGGGTAGAACATGATCTGTTGCCCAAAAATGCCCTGCGCATAATAGACCCCGCCCGGTCCCGTCCACCACTGGTAGCCGTATCCCCTTCCACGCTCGTTTATGGAAAACTTGGTAGGCGTGGTCGCCTGCCGGATCCAGCCCGCCGGAACCACTGGCTGACCCCCGGCCACGCCTCCATTCAGAATGAACAGCCCAAAGCGCCCGTAATCGCGCAAGCTCACGCTGAGACAGCAACCGCCCATTTCATTGCCGTCGGTGATCATCCAGAAGGCGTCTTGTTCCATGCCGAACTTCGACCAGACTTTCTCCGATAGGTAGGTCGCCAGCGGCTTCTTGGTAGCCGCCATCACGATCTCACCGATCAGATTTGTCTCACCCGTCTTGTAGACGAATTTCGTCCCCGGCTTCGACTCGCGCTTCAGCTTCGACATATACGTGACCAGCGTGCTGCCGCGCGATTTGTCGGTCGCGCTAGCAAACGAGTTGACGTCCGACTTCGGATCGACATAGTCTTCATTCCATTTCACGCCGGACGACATATTCAGGATATGCCGGATCTTGACGCCCTCATACGCGCTTCCCTTGAGCGTCGGCAGATAATCGGTCACCGGGTCGTCGATGCTCTTGATGTAACCGTCCAAAACCGCCGCGCCAACCAACGTCGAAGTAAACGATTTCGCCACTGAAAATGACGTCCAGCGGCTTTTCTCGTCGAAGCCCAACCGGT
Source organism: Bryobacteraceae bacterium (assembly GCA_035314765.1). Lineage (GTDB taxonomy): Bacteria > Acidobacteriota > Terriglobia > Bryobacterales > Bryobacteraceae > DATFZA01. The sequence goes on along the minus strand of DATFZA010000445.1, from coordinate 24,267 downwards.
AGCGTTCCAGCAGAACCTTCCCCTTATGGACGATCAGCAGGCCCGCAACATTGTTGGCTTCCATATAGCGTGCCGTGTCCCAAGCCTCGCCCTTGTACTGATACAGAACCGCGAGTTCGCGTTCGTCCTGAGGGAGTGGATAGACTTGCGTCCCGCGCTCCACCGTATGCCCCGGAAAGACCTTCTCCATGTTGCGGAAGCCCAGCAGCTTCTCCCGCGGGCTCCAGAACAGCAGCTTTTGGGGATCCGGGTATTGTGGGGCTACGGCTGCTTGCCCCAGAACCGGCCGCGCCGTGGCCAGTATCAGCAGCGGCGCAATGGCAAACGCGGCGAACGTTCTCATTACTCCACTTTATAGATTGTCAGTCCGCTTAGCAGCTTGGGATAGAAATCCGTGGACTTTTGCGGCATCACTCCGCCGGAAAAAGCCACCTCGGCCACGTGCTCAATCAGCGTCGGCTCCAGCAGGAAAGCCACTTGCCCTTCGCCGGTTTGCACCCGGTCGTAGGCGGTGTCCAGGCTGCGAACATACTCCAAGTGCTGCTCATCGCGCACCGCCTCCTCGTCAATCCCCAAGGCAAGGCGCAAGAAATGCTCATGGAGAAATTGCACGTCCAGCTCCCCGGTCCGTCGTGGCCGGTCGAACAACTGAATTCCGGTCTTAGTGACGATGCCGATTCGTAAGCGTCCCGGGTCCGGCACGGAAAAAACCCTCTTTAATTCATCGAGACTGCGCAAGGGTTCGCCCGGCATTTCAGCCGCGTGAAAGAAAGGCGCGTTTCTCACCACTCGATGCGTAGCCAGGATGCGCAGCCCGGGTGAGTACATATTGACAAAAGTCATCATTACCCGGTCGGCCCCAGCCAGATTTGGGTTCTCCTTGCGGAAGGCCAGAGCCGTTTCGTATCGATGGTGCCCATCGGCGATCAGCAAGTTCTTGTCCGCCATCAACTGCTGGATGGGCCCCGCATCCGGAATCTTCCAGAGCCGGTTCACCGTGCCATATTCATCCGTCACGTTTATGAGCGGGGCCGATGCCGCGGCCGCTGCGTCCAATTGCAGGTCAACAGCCAGATCCCGGTCGGGATAAAGCATGAAGATCTGCCCGAAGTGCGCCTGTGTGTGACGCAATAATTCCAAACGGTCTTTCTTGGGGCCGGTCAGCGTCTGTTCGTGGCGATGTACGATACCGGCCGAGTACTCCTCCACCGGACCCAACCCGATGAAGCCTTTTCGCACCAGATGCTCCCCTGTATCGGGTACGGGGAACTCCTGGAAGTAGGCGTACAAGCCAGGCTCGGGATCCTGCGCCAAAACCCCGCTGGCGATCCATTGGTTCAGAAAACCGGCCGAGCGTGTGTAAACGTTGTCTTTGTCGGTGTCAGCCGGAAAACGCTCGCCCAAAATGATGTGGACCAGATTATTGGGGCTGAGCGCCAGATAGCGCGTTTGCTTGGCGGGAGGGATTTTGTCGTACGGCTGGGTAACCAGATTGCCGATTGCTCCGGCTTGGGCTGTGTAACGGTAAGGCCTGAACGGATAAATGCGAGTCAAAACACAGAATAACAGCCCTCAGAACATCGCTCGCGCATACACTCCGGCGCCGGCGTCATGATTCGCCAGGTAGCACTCGGCGGCGTAGCTAAATTCACCCGGTTTGAGATTCAGGGCCACTTCTCCGGCCCGCGCGGTTGGATCGGTCGCCCAATTCACCACTTTGCCGGTGGTTGGATCCAGGCCGCTGGGAACGCCAAACGAACTCCCACGCAGGTCGCGGACGCCGATCACAAAACGCTCCACCACCACCGGACGGCCAAGATTGGCGCACGGGCCGGTGCTGCAGTCGCTTTCTTTCACGATGCGCAGTTTGGACAAGATCAGCACCCCACGGCCTCCGTCCAATTGGAGTCCCGCGCCCTCCGCGACACGGATCGCGATCGCCTGATTTTCGGATTTGGAGAAATCCATTCCTTGGGAATACATGCTGGCGATGTCCCGGCTCACTTGATTGGCGATGTCGTTCCGGTCGGCGCTGCTGCGCACCAGGACCACGCCAATCAGCAGCGGGGCCAGGAAGATCGCGCCCAGCGCGTAAAGCGTTAGCGATTGGTTCTTACTCGGCGTCGGCGACCGGTTTTCGTTCAAGGTGGCAGCTCTATCGATCAAGCTACATCCACGATAGAGAAAGCGCATACTCTATACCAGCCGGTGTTATGCCTAGTTTGTTTTTATTGCGACTTAGTACGGTGTCCGCCCTCGATCCACGTAGTACCTCGCACGAACGAAAGACCATTTCCCTAGGGATTCGTCAGCAAAACCAGTTTTCCCTCGTTCCTGAAGTAGCCCCGAACGTCAGTGAGGGGATCGGCGGTCCACTCACTTCACATGGGGCCAAAGGGCGCAACCGGTCGTTGGCGGTGGGCACCAACAAAAAACGGCTCACCGGACCAGTGAGCCGCTGACTGACTGAGACTTGAAACTGATCCGCAAGTGCGATTTCGACGGCCACCTCCCCCGAGATCATCCGCCGGAACCGCACTCGCAGGGGATCTGACATCATTTGTACCAGCCATCGCCTGCGGACGCCATCCTTTTTTCGAACTAGTCCAACGGTTTTCAACAACTTTTTCCAGCTATTTTCGTAAGTCACTTAGCGAGTCAAGGCTGTGGGAAACTTGTGTATAAATCGGTGTTTGAATGAAATGTAATGGCTTCGATCTCTCCCGCGGAGAAGCAATAGAAATCTCCTTCTCAAAAACGATCGAAAGTGTCGAGCCGCTGTTCACACCGCTCCCCGAGGAAATCTTCATCGCGCCGGGCTGGATCGATCTGCAAGTGAACGGGTTCGGCGGAGTGGATTACAACTCACCCCTGGCGACCACCGGCGAGATCGCTGCCTCATTGAATAAAATGTTCGCGACCGGTGTCACCCGCCTCTTTCCCACCGTGATCACGGGTTCGCCGGAGCGGATGCGCGCGGCGCTGCGCAATCTGGCCCTAGCCCTGGCACAAGGCAAAGACGCGGTCCCGGCCATCGAAGCCCTGCACCTCGAGGGACCTTATTTGAGTCCCGAGGACGGACCACGGGGAGCACATCCACGGGAATGGATCCGTCCGCCGGATTGGGATGAATTCCGGCGGTTTCAGGACGCCGCCCAAGGCCATATCCGGCTGGTTACACTCTCCCCGGAGTGGCCCGGCGCCACGGCCTTCATCGAACGGCTTGCCGGCCAGGGAGTAGCGGTCGGCATCGGTCATACCGCCGCCAATTCCGAGCAAATCGCCCGCGCCGTCAGTGCCGGCGCCACTCTTTCGACCCACCTGGGAAACGCTACCCACCCCAGCCTGCCCAAATTCCCCAACTACCTCTGGGATCAATTGGCCGACGACCGCTTGGCGGCCAGCTTCATCGTCGATGACTTCCATCTGGCGCCGGCCTTCTTGCGAGTGGCTCTCAAAGCCAAAGGACTGGATCGGTGTCTCCTGGTCACGGATGCCGTCGCGCCAGCCGGGTGTGCGCCGGGACCATATGAGCTAGGCGAGGTTCCGGTGGAGTTGCACGCCGACCAGAGCGTGCGCTTGCGCGGCGGTACCCGGCTGGCGGGCTCGGCTTTGCAAATGCACCATGCCCTCTCTAACGTGATAAGAATCGCCCATCTGTCCTTGCGGGACGCAGTCACACTGGCTACCCGGAACCCAGCCAGAGTGGGTCGCATCGCCGGGCGCCAGCGTGGCTTGAACCCCGGTGAGCGAGCCGACTTGGTACGCTTCCGGTTCCACAATTGTGAATTCCAAATTCTGGAAACCTTCATCGGCGGGACCTTGGTCTACAGGAATCAGTAGAGGTTGTCGATTAAGAGCCGATGAGAAGATGTGGTATGTATGGTACATAACACTATCGAGTGAGCTGTGTCTAACCGACACGGTGAAATGTTTCGGCTTGACCCGGGCATCTGTTTGGAGTAGAGTCTTAGATTCTGATGTTTGAATTACATTTCTGTTAGGAAGGCCGATGATCCAAAATCACCGCTCCCTTCGCGAAGCAGCTTTCGCCCTCATCTTTCTCATATTGCTGCTAAGCGGCTGTGCAACCACCAACCACACGCAATCCTTCGCCATGTCATTTCTGCCGGCGGCGCCTCCGGCCGATGCCATCGCTTTCACTGAACCTCCGCCGGCGATCCATCCCAGCGCTTTCCAAAACGAAAGCCCCAATCTGACGCAGCGCATTATCGGCGCCCAGATCACCATCTCCGCCGCGGATACCACCATCCGCAAGGCGGACGAGAGTTTCGAAGCCGGCAAGCGGGCGTATCAGCAGGGCGACGCGGCCCTGGCCAGGAGAGATTTCGACCGCTCCCTCGAAATCCTGCTTTCGGCGCCGGAGAATGTGCCCGACCGGGCTCGCCTCGAGCGCAAACTGGATCAACTGGTCGATCGCATCTACCGCTACGATCTGGCGGGACTTGGCGCCGGCGAGGTCCTTCAGGACGTGGTCTATGAAAAGCCACCCTACGACGGCATTCTCCAGTTGACCTTCCCCACCGATCCCAATCTCACGCCCAAAGTCAAAGAGGAACTCAACGCCACCGCCTCCCAACTCCCGCTGGACGCCAACGATGCCGTGTTGAGCTATATCAACTACTTCTCCAGTGAGCGTGGCAAGCATACCGTCATAGCGGGTCTGAAGCGTTCCGGCCGCTATCGGGATATGATTCGGCACATTCTCGACGAGGAAGGCGTTCCCCGGGAATTGTTGTACCTGGCCCAGATTGAATCCGGCTTCTACCCCCGGGCGCGGTCCTACATGGCGGCCGTCGGCATGTGGCAGTTGATTCAGGACCGGGGCCGGGAATATGGTTTGCTGCAGACGCCATTCACGGACGATCGCCTGGACCCGGCGAAGGCAACCCGAGCGGCCGCCCGCCATCTGCACGACCTCTATAACGAATTTGGAGATTGGTATCTGGCCATGGCCGCCTATAACTGCGGGCCCATGTGCGTCGCGGGCGCCGTTCAGCGGACCGGGTTCGCGGATTTCTGGGAACTGCGCAGCCACAACGCTCTTCCCCGGGAGACCATGAACTACGTTCCGGCCATCGTGGCGCTGACCATCGTGTCGAAGAACCCCAAGGACTACGGCCTGGAGGACGTGGAGATGGATTCTCCTCTAGATTACGACACCATCACCCTCCACTGCCCGACGAACTTGACGCTGGTCGCCGATGCCTTGGACCGCCCGATGACCGACCTTCAGGAACTCAACCCAGCGCTTCTCCGGCCCCTGGCGCCCGCCGGTTATGAACTGCGCGTGCCCAAGGACTCCGCCGCCGCGGCTGCGGCTGCCATCGAGACCATCCCGGAGGTTCATCGCGCGGATTGGCGGCTCCATCGAGTAGTGAATGGAGAGACCATCGCCGAGATCGCCAGGCATTATGCCACCGCGCCCGACGCGATCGTAAGGGCCAATAACGAGGTTTCCGCTCCCGAGGTTGGTGACCTGTTGGTGATTCCAGCGGTAAGCCGCCCGGCGCCGCCGGTACGCCGGTACATTCCCCGCCAGACCTATTCTCGCGGGCGGCTCGTGGCTGTAACGCCAGCGGCCAGTGCCCCGGTCTCACGTGCCGTAACACCGCACGCTGTGGCCCCGCGCGCGGTAGCCTATCGGGCGCAAGCCTCGAATGTGATCCATCGCCGGGCAACCGCTCCAGCGGTAAAGACCGCCTCTATCGGGCACTCACATTCGGCCAACTGAACTTTCTTCTGTTCCTCGGCAACAAATCTGGCGAACTCTTTCCGTTTTGCTCTTGCCTTGTTGAGAAAACGAGTTATTCTAAGGTTTGGTTTTTAGCCAAACTCTAGCCTAACAGGAGGCAGACGAAATGTTTGAGCGCTTTCTTTTCGCGGAAGACGACGATCTCGACGAGTTCGACTATGACGAGAACGTAGACGTTCACGCCGAGGTTGTTGAATACGGCGGCGATGACGATGAAGACGATGAGGATGACTTAGAGGAATCGTCTCATCGCGCTCCGGAGCCTGCCCCGCTCCGTCACGAAGCTCCTGCGCCCGTTTCTCCTGCCCCGCCTGAATCGCAACCGCCCGCGGCCGAGCCGGCCATGGAGAGAAAACCAGCCGACAAAGCGGCTCAGCCCCACACCGCCAAAAAGGCGGCGGCCAAAAAAGTTCCGGTAAAGACGGTTCCGGTAAAGACGGTTCCGGTAAAGACGGCTGCGGTAAAGACGGTTCCGGTAAAGAAGACCGCAGCGAAGACTCCAGCCAAGAAGGCGCCCGCCAAGAAAAAGGCCGCGGTGAAGAAGGCCGCGCCGAAAGTGGCAGCCAAGAAAGCCCCCGCCAAGAAGAAGGCGGCCGCGAAAAAAGCCGCAGTGAAGAAAGCCGCGCCGAAGGTGGCAGCCAAGAAAGCCCCCGCCAAGAAGGTAGCGTCCAAGAAGGTAGCGTCCAAGAAGGTAGCGTCCACGAAGGTAGCGCCCAAGAAGAAGGCCCCCGCCAAGAAAAAGGGCGGCAAGAAGCGCTAGAGCCTGCCATCGTCAGTCCTCACCCCCCGGAAACGGAGCGTCTCGACGCCACTAGACTTCGAGCGCAAGGAAGAGTGGCAAGTTTGCGGTGCGGAGGGGGACACAGCGGGCTCGAGTCCGCACTCCCTTCGATCAAAATTATCGTAGCTGTGTCCCCTGGCGCTTGGTGTGGTGCCCTAAGGACCATGCCTGCAGCCGAATACGTTAGCGGCAAGCTGAGATGCAGTCGCAAGTTCGGAATTGACAAGACACTCGGATTCCGATATAACGAGGGCCGAGTATGCCCGGCATCATGCAGGAGGTCGCCCGCCAGAGCGCCGGCAAGTACAAGCTAGCGCCAGGGACGCTTTATGACAACCTCGAAAAACTGTTGGACCTGCGCGTCGTGGAGGAACTGGCCCCCGCGCCTCCGGGCCAGGATTCCAGGCGCAAGTACTACCGTCTCAGTGGCTTAGGCCGTCAACTGCTCGCGGCCGAAATCGCTCGGCTGGAGGGCCTGATCCGTCAGGTCAAACCCCATCTTCGCGCCTGGAGAATGGAAACCTAGATGAGATTCATTTGCCGGCTTCTGCTTCTGCTCCATCCTCCGCGATTCCGGCGGCGCTTCGGCGCGGAGATGCTGCTTATCTTCGATGAATCCCCTAAGCCGAAGCTCTTGAGGAACGTCCCGCTGCTAATCATGTGATGGTGATCGCCATGGCCTCCGTGCTCTGGCTCAGGAAATAGTACTACTGTCAACCTTCCGAGGGGACAGCCCGCGTGTTTCCATATTTTTCCGTTATCCCGCTTGTTATCCTGGGTGCTGCGGTCGATTCCGCGCCCGCAACATTGATGTCAAAGCCCCCAAACGAGTCCGACGAATCCCAACCCGCCGCGCATTCTATCAACCCGGCAACCAACCCCGCCTGGGAGCGTGTAAAGCTGGCGCGACACCCCAAGCGCCCGCACGCCCTCGACTATTTTGAACGCGTCTTCACGGGCTTCCGCGAACTTCACGGCGACCGTTTCTTCGCTGACGATCCCGCCATGGTGGGCGGTATGGCGATCTTCGATAGTTGGCCGGTAATGGTCATCGGCACGCAAAAAGGCAGCGACACCAAGCAAAACCTGTACCGCAACTTCGGCATGTCGAAACCGGAGGGTTACCGCAAGGCTTTACGCTTGATGAATCTGGCCGCCAAATTCAACCGGCCGATCATCACGTTTCTCGACACGCCGGGCGCCTACCCGGGAATCGATGCCGAGGAGCGCGGCCAGGCGGAGGCAATCGCGTTCAATCTCCGCGAAATGGCTCGCCTGGGCGTACCCATGATCACCATCGTCATCGGCGAAGGCGCCAGCGGCGGCGCGCTCGGCATCGGTGTCGCCAACCGCGTATACATGCTCGAGAACTCCTGGTATAGCGTGATCACGCCGGAGAGTTGCGCGGCGATCATCTACCGCGATTCCGGCCAGGCGGCCCGCGCGGCGGAGTCTCTGAAGCTGACCGCCGAAGATCTCCTCAAACTCGGCATGATTGATGAAATTATTCCGGAGCCCGAGGGCGGCGCGCACAACGACGCCGACAAGTCCGCCGAGTTTGTGAAAACCACCATCCGCAAGGCGCTGACCGAACTGGCCTCGCGTTCTCCCCGCCAATTGATCGACGAACGCTATGACAAATTCCGCCACATGGGAATTTTCTTTACCGGAGCCAGTGCATGAGTAAGGGTTGGATCATCGGAATCGCGTTCATGCTCGCGGCCATCGGCTTGATTGTTTACTCGTCCTTCAACGTGGCCCAATACCGCGTGGAAGTATGCATGTCCGCCGCGGGTATGAGCGCCTGCCGCACGGCTTCGGCCGATACCAAGGAACACGCGCTGCGCAGCGCCATATCCAACGCCTGCGCTCAGATGGTCTCTGGCGTCACCGCCAGCATGGCCTGCGAACGGTCCGATCCCACCAGCGTCAAATGGCTATCGAAGAAGTAAGTCAACCTGCGGCAGATTAACCGGCCCTCCGCGGGTTAACAACGGCGCGGATGGGGACACAGCGGGCTCGAGTCCGAACTCCCTCAATCAAATTCATCGTAGCTGTGTCCCCTGGGCGCCCGGCATGAAGACAGGTTTCCTAGAGTGCGACCGATTATTAACCACTAATCGGCCCTCCGCGGGTCTAACAACCCTTGGTTACACTTTGATCGGTTACACTATCTCTGTTTGACAAACAAGCAAATCCGTCCCGCCCGGAGCATCAGCGGGGCGGTGATTCTTCCTGGCGACAAGTCCATCTCGCATCGCTATGGGATGCTGGCTGGCATTGCTGAGGGTACCAGCAAGATCGCCAACTACTCCACCGGCGCCGATTGCCAAAGCACCTTGCGCTGCATGGAATCTCTCGGCGTCCCGGTAGAACGGCTCGACGGCATGGTGCTCATTCACGGCCGGGGCCTCGACGGCCTGCAGCCTCCCGCCGGTCCGCTGGACGCCGGAAATTCGGGTTCCACCATTCGTCTGCTCTCGGGAATTCTGGCGGCTCAGTCCTTTACTTCGCAGATCGGTGGAGATGAATCCCTTTCCCACCGGCCCATGCCGCGCATCATGACGCCGCTAGCCGAAATGGGAGCAAGGATCGAAGCGCGCGACGGGCGCTTCCCCCCGCTCACCATTCACGGGCGTCCCCTGCGTCCGATCGAGTACACTCTCCCAGTCGCCAGCGCCCAAGTGAAGAGCTGCGTGCTCTTTGCCGGCCTCTTCTGCGATGGTCAAACGGTGGTGCGCGAGCCGATCTCGACTCGCGACCATAGCGAAATCGCGCTACGCGAGTTCGGGGCCGAAATCGAAGTCCAGAAGCGGACCATCACTCTCACGGGCCGGCCACGGTTGCAAGGCAAGGAACTCGCCGTCCCGGGCGATCTGTCGTCGGCAGCCTTCTTTCTGGTCGCGGCGCTGATCGTTGAAACGTCGAATTTAGTCATTCGCGGCGTTGGCATGAACCCGACTCGCTCGGCGCTGCTCGATTTTTTGGCGGAAATGGGCGCTGAATTGAAGATCCTGGAAATCGCCGAAACCAGTGGCGAATTGGCCGGAGATGTTCTGATCCGGAAGTCCCGTATTCGCGGCGGCCTGCTCGAAGGCGCGCGAACCGCCGCCTTGATCGACGAAATTCCTGTGCTGGCCGTGCTCGGGGCAGCCAGCGAGAATGGATTGGTGGTCCGGGATGCCTCCGAACTGCGCGTCAAAGAGACCGACCGCATCGCCACCATCGCCGATAACTTCCAGCGCATGGGTCTCGAAATTGAAGTGCACCCGGATGGCTTCAGCGTGCCCGGTAAGCAGAAATTTCACGCCGGCGAACTCGATTCTTTTGGCGATCACCGGATTGCCATGGCCTTTGCCGTTGCGGCTCTGGCAGCCGATGGTCCCTCCACCATCCAAAATGCCGGCGCGGCTTCGGTGTCGTTCCCTGAGTTTTATGACACCCTGGAGCGAGTGTCGGAGTGAACATGGTCGATACTAAGCTGTCGCTCGAAGGATTGGTTCACGACTTGAACAACATCTTCCAGACCTTGGGTGAGGGCGCCGAATTGCTACAGTCTGACCCGCGCTGGGCCAAGCTGGCGTTGACCATGCAGCGTAGCGTGGCGCGCGGCGAGCGCATCGTCCGCAGCATCGTGGAATCCAACCGGTCCGGCAGTGAATTGGCGCCCATTGTCGAAGGTTCCATTCAATTCACCAAGGATTATCTGGAATGCGTCCACGGCCCTCAACTCGATTTCACGCATGAGATCGAGATGGCGTTTCGAGTGAAGGGCGATCCGGCTTCCTGGGAGCGGGTGCTGGTGAACCTGTTTGTGAACTCCGCCGAAGCCGGCGCCCGCTTAGTCAGGATTCAAGGCGGGCAGGGAAAAATCGTCGTCAGCGACGACGGACCCGGCATCGCCGAGGAGTTGCTGCCCCGCATTTTCCAGGCGCACGTGTCGACCAAGTCGATCGTCTCCGGACTCGGGCTGTACGTGGTCCAGTCCATTGTTGAGCAGAACGGGGCAACGGTTACGGCTTCCAATCGCGAGGGCGGCGGCGCGATATTTGAGATTCTCGCCGCTTCTTAATCGAACAGTTGGGCGGTCCCCCTGGCCGGCCTCTGGAGTCTGTACATTTCTGCACAGACTAAGTCCGTGCCACTTTGGCTGCCTCGTGGCACAGGCTTTAGCCTGTGCACGCGGGTGACGGGATCGGCGATAGGTCCCCTCACTGGCGTTCGGGCCTAGCCGTGGGCTTGACATGATTTCAGAGATGCTCAGCCGGCCCCCTGGCCGGCTTCGGGGGCTTCCTCACCCGCCCACGCGCAACGCCCGCATGCCGAACAATTCCCGCCGATCCTCGTCTTCGAGCAACGGCGCTTGCAGCCGCACCGGCTCGCCCACCGTCTTGAAAAGCAGATCGCCGTTGCCCAGCAGAAACTCGGCGCCGTTTTCCTCCAGCATCATGCGGGATTGCGTGCTGGAGACGGTCCGCAAACAAACACGGCCGCCCAAATTGGTCTTTAAGATCGGCGAAAGAATCTGCGCGCGCGGATCCTGCGTGGCCAGGATCAGGTGGATTCCCGCGGCCCGCGCTTTGGCGCCCAGTTGATTGATGGCGCTTTCAATCAGGTCGCGGTTCTTCTTGCCGGCCACCAGATTTCCGTACTCATCGCAGAAGCAGACAATACGAGGCGGCGCGCCGGTTTTCATTTCCACGGAGGGGCCGAGCTTCATTTGCAGGGCGGCCAAGTCGGTACAGCGGTGTTCGCCAAACAACACATAGCGTCGCTCCATCAATTCGATGAGCCGGTTCAGGCCCGCAATAGCCTCCTCCGGCTGGCACAGAAAAGCCTGCCCATCCAGCAGGAATGGCGATTGCGCGGCCTCGCCAAACGTCACCCTCTTGGGATCGATCAGCATCAAGCGCAAAGTTTCCGGAGTATTCGTCAGCAGCAAACTCGCCAAGGCCATTCGCAGCCATTCGCTCTTACCGCTGCCGGCCGTCCCGGCGGCCAGCAGATGAGGACAGTCCGACCGTAAGTCCGCAAACCGCGGTTGCCGCCTGAGGTCGGCGCCCACCAGGATTCTTGCGTTTCCCAGTTCGCCGTGCGGCAGCCGCTCCCGAAACTCCCGGAACAAAAGCGTCTCCCGGTCGGGGCGTTGCAGGTCAATCACGAGCATGGAGTCTTCCACCCGGATCAGCGCTGGTTTTGACAGGCGCAACTGTACCGCCAAATCCTCGCCCAGCGGCAGAATCTTCGCGAGCTTCACGCCGGCCTGGGGCATGACATGAAAGCGCAGAAATGACGGCCCGACCACCGGATCGGACTCGAGAGTCACCATGGGCCCGAATTGTCCCAGCACTTGCACCAGGCGCGCACCCAACTCCTGGTAGGCGGCAGCCGGCTTGGTCGCGGCGCCAATCGGCAGAGTGACGCCCCGGTCGCCCGTGACACCCCGGCCGCCCGTCACACCCGCAATGCGCCCAATCAGCGCCCGCAATTTCGCCTTCACCGGTTCAATCCGGTCTTCCGATAAGGTCTCGTGCTGCAACTCCGGATGGAAATGCAGCAGAGCCACGTTTCCCTGGCTTCCGGGAGATTGCGCCCGCACCATTTCGTGATACAGGCACAACTGCGCCAGGTCCGCTTCTTGCGAACCCGCGCCCAGCTTGACTTCGAGCACACACCACCGGTGTGACGCCCGATTGCGCCAGACGCCATCCGCGATCCCGCTCACTAGCACCGGAGCGGTCCAGGCTTGGTCTTCCACCAGCCAAGTGAGTTCCTCTTCCACCGAGAACAGCTCCGTTCCCTTCCATCGGTGGGCCTGCGCATCGTAGCGCAGTATTTTTTGCTCCACGCTATTCTTCAGCAGTTGGCAAACGTACTGGCAGAGCTGCCCCGTCGCCTCCCACAGAGCGAGCACTTCACGCGCGGAACTCTGGAGCGCAGCCTGATTCTCCCGCAGCCGCGGACCGACGATATTCGCATACACGTGTTCCCGTAGCCGTTCATGATCGCCCAGGTCTTCCGCATCGAGCGCCGCCATCCAGCCTAGGTTCGAGTCCCGCGCCATCAAACTCTGGAATACTTTGTGGAATAACGTCCCCAGCATTTCGGTGCTGGGCGCGCCATCTCCCGCGGCGAACCCGGAGGCCCGATAAATTTCCCGGCGAACATCTGTAACACTGACACGAACCGGGGTAACACTGACCCGGACCGGCTCAGGCATAGGAGGTCTCAGCCGCGGCTGGTCCCTCCACCGCTTCAAAGAGAACCAACGGAGGTCCTTCCAGGACGCCGAACTCCATCGGATGATCACGCGCACAGGCGCTTACCTCCTCAGTGGGCAAGGATAGCTCATGTGCGGCGGCCTCCGCTTCAATCACCTTGCGTTCGCTTACCAGAGCCGATAACTTGCCGCGAGTCGCATCCGCCGCTTGGCCAGCCTGAGCCTGCTTTCCGGCCAGGTCGTCCCGAAGCTTTTCCACCTGCGGCGGCAGGTTCGCGAGAGCCCACTCGGTCACTTCCTCCGGGTGGATCGGTTCGCCATCCTGAGCCAGGTCTCCGGCGCTTGCGGCAGCGCTCATATTGCGGATGGCCTGCAGCGCCGCCAGGGCCTCCGGCAGTACGAAGACTTCCTCCGCGCCACGGACTTTCAGTTTGCCCAGCAAGTCGGAGCCGGCTTTGCCCGGCATCACGGACGCTTCGCGCAGTATCTTGAGCCGCAGGGATTCCGGGCGCCGCCATTGTACTTCCGCTCGCCTGAGCCTGTGGAACAGCCCTTGGGCGCCCCGCATGCCAAACACCAGCCCGGTGTCGCCGAGTGAGCCCTGAAACGCCAGGTGCACATATCCGGACCGTTCAGGGCTTTGCTCGAGTTGCTTGAGTCCGCTGTTCTCGAGCAGCCATGGCAGGCATTCGCTCAGGGTCTTGTCGGCGCCCTGGCGCTGGACAATCGCCCGCGCCTCGGCGAGGTTCTGCGCGTATTCTTCCTGGAGGAAGTCTTCGCGGCTCTGCTTGGGGCGAGGGATACCGTCATCGAGCAGTTCCTCGAAGCGCTGCTTGCACGTTTGAATCAGTTTTCTGGGCAGACAAACGCCGGTGTCTGCAAAGAGCGGTTTGATGGCAGCCTCGGTTAGGGGCCATAGCGGATCGGTTGGGTGCGCGCGTCTCAGGCCGGTCAGTCCAGGTGCGCTATCCAACCGCGCCTGGACCAACAGCACCGCTTGCTCCCATTCGATGGGCCTGAGACTGACTTTGTTCTGCAGCCATCGGTCCCGGTCTGCTGCGTTGGACAGCCGTTCGAACAAAACCTCATAAGTGGACAACAGGCAGGAAACCAAGAGCAGATTGTCGTGCCCGTCGTTGAGGGCCGAGATCAGTTGCCCCATGGCGTGAAAACCAGCCTCCTCGCCGGGATAGGTCTCCAGTGCTTCTACTTGATCGAAGCACAGCACTGCGGGGATCGGCGCGATATAGCCCAATAGGGCGTCGACCACGCGTTTGGCTTCCACTTCGCGGCTCCGATCTTCGTCCTCCGGATCGAGAGCGATGCCGAGAGCGGTAAGATCGGCGTCGGCCAGGGTCTCGCCGCGCAGCCAAGCCGAGGCGACGTGGAAATGACGGCCATCGCGCAGGCCTTCCAACGTTCGGCGCAGTCCCAGGTGTTGGACGCTATCCAGTTTGCCTGCGTTTTCCCGAAGCACCAAATCCAGCCGGGAAGAATCATTCGCTGCTGGCTTCAGGAGATCGGATGCCAGGTACTCACGTACATGCCGCCACAGCGTGGTGGCGCTGGCGTTGCAACGCATATAAACGTAGATCACGGGATGATCCGGATCGCGATCCAGCGTATTTCGCAATCGCCCCAAGAGATGGGTCTTGCCGCTCCCAGGCTCGCCCGTGACCACCACGGACGTGCCTCGCGAACCGGCTTGCATTTGCCGCAGCGCACGCAGAATGGTCTGGAACGGACCGTCATTAATTGCCGGTACGTCGGAAGGGTCCGCGCCCCAAGGCGAACCCAGCGCCGAACTCGCAAAAGGATTCACCTGAAACGGAAGGCGCGGCGTGCCGTTAGCGGGCGTAGATGGAGACATAGTAAGTTCCCAAGCCATCGGTGACTAGCCGCTGCTGCTCCTCGGTTGGAAGGCGCGCGGCATGGTCATGGACACTGAGCAGCGCCCGCCGATCTCGTTGCAATAATAGTGCCGCCTTATCGAAAATCTCTTTGGGAATTTCTGCCAACTCCGGCTGCTGGCGTAACCGGTAAAAAGTCACGGTGGTACCGGGTGCGAAAGCAATCCGGTTGAGCGCAGCGAACATTATTTCGGCAACTTCGTCCACGGACGACGATTGCCGGGGACGGTCGGTTCCGTCCAGCAGTTCCCGAATGCGCTCCGGCTCGCGCTCGATTCCATACGAGGTGAGCAAGCTTCTTATCTCCCTTTCCAGGTACGGATGCGGGTGCTCCATGTCGACAATGACTCTCGACTTCCTCTCAAAACGTTTCTCTTTCTCCAATTGCGCTCGGGCCGACTTGACGATCTTAATCGGAATCGCTGGCACTTCGACCGACGCCCGTTGTTCAAGCTGTTTGGTGTTTAGCAATTCGCGCCCGGCAAGCGCCAACAACCGGTCGCGCGCTGCTGGGCTCGGATCTCTATTCCAATATGCTTTCTTCTTCGCATCTCCCCATAAAAACACACGCCCGGCGGTCAGGTCCTCCGCGAGCAAAGTTCGCACCCGCGTGGCCGTTATTCTTGCGATTTTTCCCAGTTCGCTCACCGGGATTGGCGCTTCGGCCACAGCGATAGCGTCGAGAACGATCTG
The DNA here is from genome assembly GCA_035314765.1 of Bryobacteraceae bacterium. Lineage (GTDB taxonomy): Bacteria > Acidobacteriota > Terriglobia > Bryobacterales > Bryobacteraceae > DATFZA01. The sequence continues at coordinate 8,887 of DATFZA010000445.1, read as the reverse complement.
CTTGGCTTCGGGCCCAATCGGGCTCTTACGCGGCATCAGCACCAGCCTAACACCCGGCACCTGAAGATTCTCTGCGACCGATTGCGGTACCCTGACATCGAAGTTGCAGCGAAAGGACTTGAACCATGGCTCTCAGTAACGACCTGATGCAAGCGTTAGACGACCTCTTTGGTGTTCATCCCGGCTTTCGGCCAGCCCACGCCAAAGGCATTTTGCTGAAGGGTGACTTCACTCCTTCACCCGACGCGGCCTCGCTCACCCGCGCGCCGCATGCACAACGGAAATCCACTCCGGTAACGGTTCGCTTCTCGGATTCGCCCGGCATCCCGACGATACCCGACAACGACCCGAACGCCAGTCCCCGGGGTTTCGCGGTACGCTTCCATCTGGCCGAACACGTTCACACCGACATCATCGGCCATTCCGTCGACGGCTTCGCGGTCCGGACTCCGGAAGAATTTCTGGAATTCCTGCGCGCCGTCAAGGCGACCGGTCCCGATTCGCCCAAGCCAACGCCGATCGAGCAGTTCCTGGGCGGGCATCCCAGCGCTTTGGCGTTTGTCACCGCGCCCAAGCCAATTCCTACCAGCTTCGCCAAGGAATCCTTCTTCACGGTCAACGCGTTCAAGTTCGTCAACAAGGACGGCGACAGCCAGTTTGGACGATTCCGTATCCGGCCGGACGGCGGGGGCGAGTACCTGGATGCCGCCGCCGCTGCCGCCAAGAGCCCGAATTTCCTGTTTGACGAAATCACCGCGAGAATCGCCAAGGGTCCCATCAAGCTGCATGTTGTCGTTCAGTTAGCCGCCACCGGTGACGTGGTGGACGATGCGTCGATCCATTGGCCTGAAGAGCGCGTGCAACTCGAGTTCGGCACTATCACACTGACCGAGCCCGTTGCCAACGGTCCCGCTGAAGAACGTCAGATCATCTTCGATCCGATTCCGCGCGTCGACGGAATCGAGCCATCGGCCGACCCGCTGCTGGAGGTTCGGGCCGCGCTCTATCTCCTGAGCGGCCGGCGCCGGCGCGCGGCGGCGCAGGGCACGACGGCGGGATAGACGGCGCTCCGGGCGCTAGGGGACACCGCTACGATAGACTGGGGCGAAGAAGTACGGACTCGAGCCCGCAGTGTCCCCGTTCGCTTGAGTAGTGCCCGCAGTGTCTCGCGTTCGCTTCTTCAAACAGCGTCTTCTGAAAACAACTCTTCCAGCGAGACCTTGAGTTCGCCAGCCACGAGTTCGCCGCCTCGCTCCACATGCAGTGGTTCGCCGCCCGCGTGATATTGCCAGGCAGTTTGCTGGTCCGGATCGATCACCCAGCAGAACGGGACGCCCCAATCATGGTACTGCTCGCACTTTGCGAGCATGGCGCCCAATCGGTCGCTGGGAGAGAGGATCTCGACGCAAAGCAGAACCGGTTCGGTTGGATAGGGACGCTGAATAACGGTCGCCGCAACGACATCTGGGATCAGAAATTTCGCGGCATTTATGCGGACGGTCACCTCGGAAAGCGCCTGGATGCCCTGGCGTCGCAGCAGTATCGATAGAGCGAACTGGATCAAGGCATGAACCGTGGTAGGCATGGCTTTCGGATGCAGGATCCCGTCGACGTATTCGCAATGCGGCTTTTCCGACCGGCGGAGATATTCGTCAACCGAAACCAGGGCGACGCTGCTCATTTCTAACAATTGTAGCCTGACTCGATACTCACGCTTTCGGTGCTGCGCTCGATCTCCTGAGCGGTCGGCGGCGCAGAGCGCGTCGCCGGGATAGGCGAGCTGCCTGAATCAGTCTAACGCGAGCGAAAAAAGCTCTTGCAGCGAGACACGGAGTTGGCCGGCTTCCAGAATTCCGGTCGGTTCCACGCGCTGTGGCTCCCCGTTAGCGGGATATTGCCAGCCCGTTCTTTTTTCCGGATCGATCACCCAACAAAAGGGCACGCCCCACTCGTGGTACTGCTCGCACTTGGCGAGCATGGCACCTACGTGGTCGCTGGGAGATAGGATCTCAACGCAAAGAAGCACGGGTTCGGTTGGATAGTCGTTCGGAATGGCGGGCGCCGCGATGACATCCGGAACCAAATATTTCGTTGGACTAATACGGACGGTGACCTCGGTAGCGGCCTTGATGTGCTGGCGACGAAGCAGCGTGATTATGGCGGCTTGGAGTAGGCCGTGGATTCCGGTCGCCATGGGCTTGGGATACAAAACACCGTCGATGTACTCGCAATACGGCTTTTCCGACCGGCGGAGATATTCGTCAACCGAAACCAGGGCGACGCTACTCATTTCTAACTATTCTAGCCTGACTCGACCTCACGCCTTCAGTGCGTTCGCGATCTCTTTTTCGGTGATGGCGCCTTCTTTGATCACTTTCCAATAAGGCTCCGTGATATCCACCGTGGTTGCGCCGGCGCCCTCGCAGGCTCCGGCGTCCAAGACCAGATCGACCCGCCCGTCCATCACGCCAAACACCTCGATGCCGCTGCGGCAGGTGGGATGGCCGGAAATGTTGGCGCTGGTTGCGATCAGCGGTTGATCCAGCCAGTCGAGCAAGGCCTGCGCCACCCGCGAACGCGACATGCGCATGGCCAGCCGTCCGGTGTTGCCCGTTACTTTGAGCGGCACCTTGGCCGAAGCCGGCACAATAATCGTCAGCGGCCCTGGCCAGAAGCGCCGCGACAAAATATGAAAGCGGCTGTTCAGCTCTTTGGCCAGATCCTCGGCCATGAAAGGTCCGCCTACCAGCAGTGGAAGCGACCGCTGAGTTTCCCTCCCCTTGGCGGCAAACACCCGCCCCACGGCATGCAGATTAAACGGATCGGCAACCAGCAAATACAGGGCCTCACTGGGAATCGCCACTACTTCGCCGCGCCGGATGTGGGCGGCGGCGCGCTCGATCGCTTCTCCTGCCGGTAAATGTTGATCGATCTCGATGAGGTCAGTTGCCAAGCGGGCGCTCGTCCTTTCGGATGGCCTCAGCCACTTCAAGAGCCATCGCGTAACGGCCAAAGGGTGCGCTCAATTGTACTCCTTGCACCAGGTCCCGGATCTGCTCCACCATTTCCCGCGCGATGGCCACCCCTTCGGCGCGGGCTTTCTCGGCGCTATCGGCGCGCCGCATCCGTTCGAGAGACGCGTCCGGCACCGGCACGCGCAGTTCGTTCACCATGAACTCGGCGTTGCGGTAATTGACCAGCGGCCACACGCCGCAGATCACTGGAATGCGGATGTGCTGAGTGCGGCGCAGGAATTGCTCCAAGAGGCCGAGATCGAAAACCGGCTGCGTCACAATGTATTCGGCGCCGCCCTCAATTTTCCAGTCCAGCCGCCGCAACTCTTCGTCCAGGTTCACGGCGCCGGGATTGGCGCCGACGCCGATCAACAGCGCGGTTTGCGAACCCATCGGGTTGCCGCCCAAATCTAAGCCGTGATTCAGATTGTTGACCAGGTTCGTCAGCCCTATGGCATCGACATCAAACACCGCCGTGGCGTCGGGATAGGTGCCCATGCGCGGCGGGTCGCCCGTGATGCAGATCAAATTCCGCACCCCGGCGCCATGCGCGCCCAACAACTCCGACTGGATACCGAGAATGTTGCGGTCGCGGCAGCAGAAATGCAAAACCGCCTCAATCCCGGCCTGCTGCTGAAAAAGCTGGCAGGTCACCTGCGCGCTCATGCGGGCGCTGGCGCGTGGGCCATCGGGCACGTTAATGCAATCGATCCCATGTTGCGCGCACAAGCGCGCGCCTTCGATCTCCTTGGCCGCGTCGACGCCGCGCGGCGGAAGAATCTCGACAAAGGAGACGAACTTGCCCGCGGCCAGCTTCGCCCCCAGCCCGCTCTTCTCGGCGATACCCACCGGCGGCAGCGACTTCGGCTTCTGCGCCGGCTCCTCAATGACGAAAGACTGTCTCTTGCCCTGCTGCGGCTGCAGGGAGCGCGCCTCGGCACGGATCAGCTTGATGTGCTCGGCGGTCGTGCCGCAGCAGCCGCCGACAATTCTTACGCCCGCCCACAAAAAGCGGCGCGCGTATTGGGCCATATACTCGGGTGAGCAAAGATAGATCTTGCGCCCTTCCACTACCGCCGGCAGGCCCGCGTTGGGCATAGCGCTCACCGGCTTCTTGGTGAAGCGCATCATCTGTTCAATGGCTTCCAGCGTGGCCTTCGGGCCTACCGAGCAGTTGAGACCGATCGCGTCGCAGGGCCATTCATCCAGCTTGCGAGTGTACGTTTCCGGAGTGGTTCCGTCGCGCAGATTGCCAAAATCGTCAATAGTGACGTGCGCCACGATCACCATCTCATCCCCGGCCGCTTCACGAACCGCGAAAATCGCTTCCCGGATCTCATTCAAGTCGTAAAACGTTTCCAGCACGATCAGGTCGACGCCCGCATCCACCAACGCCTGTGCCTGTTCCCGGAAAACCGACCGGGCTTCGGCAAACGAGGTTGGCCCTAGCGGCTCAATCCGTATGCCCAGAGGGCCCATGGCGCCCGCGACAAAGGGCCCTTCGCCCGCCGCTTCGCGCGCCAGCCGCACGCCCGCTTCGTTAATCGCTCGCGTCTTCTCCGCTAAGCCAAAGGCGGCCAGCCGGACTCGATTGGCCCCGAAGGTGTTGGTTTCCAGAATTTCCGCCCCGGCGCGAACGTACTCGGTGTGAGTCTCTTTGACCATCGCGGGCGAAGAAAGATTCAGTTCGTCGAAGCACCGGTTGATGAACACGCCCTTGGTATAGAGCACCGTGCCCATGGCGCCGTCGGCAATCCAGACGCGCTTGAGTAACTGATCGCGAAATTCCCGCGTCCTGGTTTGTGTCAGCGGGGGTGGTGTAGAAGTCATCTCACGCGTGGCAGTCATGTTACGTTGGCAGACGCGGACAATACTCAAGTGGGGCGCCAGGATTACGGCGACGTAACAGGCATGGGTCGCCCTTCCAAGCCAAGCTGTATAGGGTGATTGTACCGCAATAGCCCGGCCAGGGGGCCGGGTAGTCCGCTAAATCCTGTGGCCGTATCACCCAACCATTCGAACCCCGATTTTCTTACGCATGAGGTAGAAAATCCATTGGGCGACGTGCTCACTGCCCCTGCACCGGCGTCGAGAGTAATAGCAGAGTTGCATACGCTCAACTTCCACGATCCAGCCTCACCTTCCACGGTATGATAGCGGACGAAATCACTTCCTGGTCTGTAAAACCGCGACAGAATTGTCACGATATAGATAGCGTTACAGACGGATCAGCCAGAATACTTTCGGCTAAAAGTTGACATTTTAACGCTGGCGCAAATTTGAAGCTGCAATTATAGAACCCGGCATTCTCAAGCTGAATCGCTCCACCCGAATAAGCCAGAGAGCAATCCGTGAATATGGCGTTCCTGCAGTGAAGTCCATCTAGATGGATAGTAACCTTCGCGTTGTCGCCTTTTATCCGCACATAGCCTACTCCCGGAAGGGTTGGCAGACCTTGTCCAATTGGAATAGCAAATGCGGCCATGTCCGGCGGAACCAGCCCAGGCCTCAACTGCCGACTTTGTGGTTCAAAGCCGGACACATCAATGGTTTCCTGGCCTTGCCCCCAAAACAATAACCCCGCAATCGGCGTTGGGAGGTTTCTAGACTGCGCTTCCCGGTTGACATTATTCAACACGGCATGGAGAACATCGTCCAGCGCTAGCCTACGCACCACAAGTCTTTCAATCGGCGCAGGAGACAGTATTATGCGCTCAGTGGTCGCTGCGGATATGACTCCGACTGCGGTCCTCAACACCCGCGGGTCAGGCGTCTCGGAAAGTCTACGCATCCGGTCATTGATGAGGGCCGCTTCCAGCGCCGGGCCACCGAAAATGGCTACCAACACAACGGTAGAAAATCGCAAAGCCGGGGCCAGCATTTCCCTCCGGAGCGCCAGCAGCCTCGTATGCGTAGAGGATCGTTGTGCTGCGTCGAGCTTCAGACAATATTGAAGCGTCATCAATAATTGTAGAAGGATAAGGATTACTACGCTCTGAAATACAGGTCCTCGGAGGTGAAGCAGAATCGATACCAAGTACCACGCGAACCCAGCTAAAAGGCTGAGCCGATCCCCACGCCTTCTTGCGCTAGGATCACCGTACACATAGTCCTGGAGACGCTCTCTCATGGTTTTACCATTTCAACAAATGCTCTTCTCACAGCGCTTCCCAAAAAGCAGATTAAGATCAGCACAGCGGCAACCTCGTCCGCCACTTCTACCGTATTGACAAATAGCTGCGGCATACCCATCCACCTCATCAGGCGTACCACACCGTAAACAATGATCGAGGTACTGAGGATACGCCCATACTCGACGAGATCATCGAGCCAGCTCCGCATCTTTGGCGACATGTCCAAGCTCGACTAGTATACAAGGGCATCGTCACCGCTCGACATCGATCTCTTAATACGAACATATACCCTAACTCTGCGGTTGCGGACGGCTGATCGGTGGAACCGGCTGATTCGGTGGAAAGGAAAGCCCTAAGGATGCCACGACCGATGTTTCGTAACGGCCCATACTTGCACGGCAGAACACGATTGCCGGCCGGCTTGATATGGCTCCATCAGGTGGAACCGGCCCCGAGCGTGAGTGGGACGCTGACGCGGGCGCTACAGACTGAGACCGATAGCCTGGACTGGGATTTGGGGCGGTCGAAAGCCCGGCCAGGGGGCCGGGCGCGCGCGAGGGCGCCCGCCCCACAAGGGAGGTTGCGGGGGTCGAAAAAACGAACTCCCCGGCGGAGGCTGGCTTCTTAACTTGTGGCTTTTGAGCGGGTTGCTCGTTTTCCCGCGGCCTGCGGTCCGCCTGGGTTCCTCTGATGAGCTTGAGGGAGCGCTCGAGATGGCGCGAGAGGCGCTGTTCATAGAGCGACAGCTTGACCATTTTTTCGCTTTGTTCTCCGAAGGCGAGCGCTTGGGCGCAAGCGACGGCGCTCGGGTTGTCTGCCGCCAGCGCTTGGTCTACCTTTTCGGCGGCAGCGAGGGACAGCGAGCTATGTTCCATGGCGCTGATGCGATTGAGACGCCAGGAGGTGTCGGCGATGGTTTGGACGAGCTGCCGCTCGACGGGGCCGCTTGGGGAGTAATGAACCACGAATTCATCGCAGAATGTTTGGTGGGCCTGGAGGTCGTCGGTCGGGAGAACTACGGTTTGGCCGGTGAGGCCGTGGCGAAGGGCGTTGAGGCGGGAGCGCTGTTTGCCTTCGGGCGTTCGGGGGCCGGTGGAGTGGTGCATGGAGTAGCCTTTCTTGCTTACGGAGAGGTGGGTCTCCTCAATTGCAATTTAGCTTGGCGGTGCAAGGGATTTGGGGGCTTTTGGGCTTGGGGAGGCTAGTAAATGATTGAGCGGGTTGAGGCGGATTTATTTTGAAGTGGCGTGACCGCCGGGTATCGACAGCCGGTTCCTGCTCTTTTAAGAGAGTGGTCTCGGTATGAAAACGATCATCGGAGCAGCCGCGCAGCCCCTGATTGAGGGTCTGCCCTCTTGGCGAAGGCTGGTCTTCCGGCAACGGGAGAATAGCCGAGGCTAAACGTTGTCAGGGGTGGGAATGCGCGCTTGTGGCGGCCGTCGTCTTTAGGTCGAGGGCTTTCGGTGAAACACGATGGAGGAGGCGGCCAGCTGACGCACAACGCCTGTCTGACTCACACGCCTTTTAAATAGTGGGACGCTGACACCAAAGTGGGTCGCGCCTTGCTCGATTGACCCGTTAGAACGCATCCAGGCCAGACCCGCCTCTCGCGGAACGAGCAACGTTCCCGCCTGCCAGTCTGCCTCCTCTTCAAGTCTTGTGTCCCAAAGGCGGCATCCCCCGTCGCCTAGCGCCGGCGACATCGGGTGTTCGAGCAAAATATGTGAAAGCTCATGCGCTAGCGAGTTCGCGCGCCGTCCGGCGGGGTGCAAGGGATTGTAAATGATCAGCCGACGGGTCCCGGCTGCAACGGTCATCGCTGAGAATTTCGCGCTGGGCGACAGGATGCATTGGATGCTCCCGGGAGACGCGCCGGAGGATTCAAGCTCCGGAACCGTGATGATTGGTATTCCGAGTTCCTTGCAAATCTGGGCACAGTCAATAGGGGAAGACGGGCGAAGGCCAAGTTCCACCCGCACCGCGACGGCCAAGCGCTCTGCGGCGGATTTGAACCCTCGCGGCAGATTGCCAGGCATGCGGTTATTTCTGCTCCTTGACTAGGTGACGGTAAGCTGCGGCGATGATGTCCTCCAAGGCTTCTGCCTGTGCGTGGCTGAGATTCTTGGCCCCTCGCAGGTATGTCGAGATCATCGCCACCGGGTCAGTGCTTTTGGCGGCCCTCCTGGAGGGAAGAAGAAATTCTTCCTGCGACATGCCTAGCCAGCGGATTAGGGTAGCGAAGGTGTCAACGTCCGGCTTGAGTCCCTGGGCCATGCGCGTGAACGTTGAAGGCGTAATAGAAAGCTTCGATGCAAGCGCTCGCCAGCTGAGTTGCAGGTTCTGCCGCTTGCAGTCTATTGCCGCGTACAGCGCCCCAACATCGACCGTCGTTTCGGGCATCAATTCTCCTCTTGTTTGACTTTACAGGCGCTGTTTGACTTTTGCAAGATCGTTGTTATACTAATAATCGAACAGTGTTTTATAATTCAAACGCCTGCAAAAGGCCTAGCGAGCGCGCCTGGAGGTTCACGATGGCGGTTCTCATCACCGATGCGAAGACGGGGACGGGCAGCACTATGATCCCCGGGGCGGCCGGCTGGCGGGACAGGGGTTCGCGCCGCTCCGGGTTTGTGACTGGCTGAGGCAGGACTTCATTGTGCCGGTGGGATTGCTAACAAGGCGTGGAATTATAACTTCACGCGGCTGTTATTCGCTAGTAACGACTTGAGCCGTCGACTA
>DATFZA010000444.1:0-8078 GCA_035314765.1 Bryobacteraceae bacterium | reverse complement strand
GTCCTGTCCGATCGCCGTCAGTTGATAGCCCTGTTCTTCCTTTTGAACGAGCAAGGCGGCGGAGAGTTCGCGCAAACGGGAACTCAGAAGCGTGGGCGAAAGGCTGCCACAGCGTTCTTGGAGCTCGACAAACTTGCACGGCCCGCTTTTCAGCTCCCATAAAATCCGTAGCACCCAGCGCCGCCCGGCCAAGTCGAGCGCGGCCATCACCGGACGCCCGGTAGTGGACCCGCGAACCCTACTTGTCTTTTTCATGCTACATTTATTGTAGTATTCTTTGAGCCATGACAACACCACGAATTGCGCCCCTGGAGCCTCCGTTCGAGCCGGACGCGGCTGAATCCCTCAGGCAATGGATGCCTCGGAACTCGCCCGTGCCCCCGCTGGCCCTTTTTCGGACAATGCACCGGAACCCAAAACTCGCGGCCGCCATGCACCCGTTTGGCCGCTTCAACCTCAGGGATTCCTCAATTGCACCGCGCGATCGCGAGATCGTCATTCATCGCACCTGCGCTTTATGTCATTGCGAGTACGAGTGGGGTGTGCATGTGGCCAGCTTTGCGGAAAGAGTCGGATTTTCGGCGGCCGAGATTGAGGCGACGGTCACCGGAGCAGCGGTCTGGGACGATCGGGAACAATTGCTCGTCTCGCTGACCGATGCCTTGCATCGGACCGCCGCAGTGCCGGATGAACTCTGGGCCGGTCTGCGCGAGCATTGGAACGAGAATCAATTGCTGGAGCTGGTGGCGTTGGTGGGCTGGTACCACGTCATCTCTTTTGTGGCGAATTCCGCTCAGGTCAAGCTGGAGGATTGGGCGCCTCGTTTTCCGGGCCGGCAATTATAGGATCACGCTGGCGATATCGACGGTGGAGTGATGGCCTTCCACCACAACGATACCGCTATCGGTAACGTGATAGAGTTCGCGGTCTCGCGCCAGGTCATAGCCGATGGTCGTATCCTCGGGGATACGCACGTTCTTGTCGAGAATCGCGCGGCGGATCTTGGCGCGGCGCCCGATGTCGCAGTTATCAAAGATGATCGAATCTTCGATATAGGCATTGGAATGCACACGCACGCCGCGGCCGAGCACCGAGCCGCGCGCCATGCCGCCGGACAGGATGGCCCCTCCGGCGACGATCGAATTGAGCGCGTATCCGCGCCGGCCTTCATAGTCGAAGATGAATTTCGCCGGCGGGTCGGAGTAGCCGGACGTTCGTAAAGGCCACTGGCGGTTATATAGGTTCAGCTCGGGACTGACGGACCGCAAATCCATGCTGGCTTCAAAGTAGGCATCGAGCGTACCGACATCGCGCCAATAGACCGGAGCGCCGACGATATCGCCGGGTATGCGATTGGTCTGAAAGTCGTAGGCGAACATGTCCGCGCGGCCAATCAGGTTGGGCAGGATGTCACGGCCGAAATCGTGCGTGCTGTGCTCATTCACGCCATCGGCGCGGAGTTCGTCCAAGAGCAGTTTGGTCGAGAAGATATAGTTGCCCATGGACGCATAGACGCGGTTCGGGTCCCCGGGCATGGTAGGCGCATTGGGATTCTTCTCGTGAAAACCGAGAATCGCGCCGTCCTCGTTGGTCTCGATCACGCCAAACTCGGACGCTTGTTCTTTTTCCACGGGAATCGCGGAAATGCTGACTTGCGCGCCTTTATCGACGTGAAACTCGATCATCTCCCGGATGTTCATGCGGTAGATGTGATCGGCGCCGAAGATGACCACCAGGTGCGGTTCGGCCTGCTCAATGAGATTGATGTTTTGATGGATGGCGTCGGCAGTGCCGCGATACCAGTCCTCGCCTTGCGAGCGCATCTGCGCCGGCACCGGAATGATGAAGTGGTTGCGCAGCAGGCTGGTGGCTTCCCAACCTTCCCGGAGATGTTGCAGCAGCGACTGGCTGCGGAACTGCACCAGAACATACACCGAATAGATTCCGGAGTTCACCAGATTGCTGAGAACGAAGTCGACAATCCGGTAGCGGCCGCCGAACGGGACCGCCGGCTTGGCGCGCTCTTTCGTCAACGGATAGAGCCTTGTTCCCTTACCGCCCGCAAGGACAAACGCCAGGACACGCAGTTGCATGAACTATCTATTGTGCCACGGCGCTTAATCGTATGTAGCGGCGCAATTTAGGTTGGGAGGGGCCGGAGTGTGAGGGATTGAAGGTTCGGTGCGGGACCAAGCGCCGATCCCCTCACTGCTGATCCCCTCACTGCTGATCCCCTCACTTACGTTCGGGGTTAGGCTAGAGGCGGCTGCGAACCGGCCCCAAATGGGTTTCCGCGCAGCCCTTCTAAACATGGCGTCAGAAGTACTTGCGCATCCGCTCCCTCACGGCCGCGGCTCTGTTACGGAACCGCGCGCATCAGCAAGCGGCCACTCGCTAGTACTCTTGACGCCATGTCTAGCCCCGAGCGTTAGAGGGGACTGGCGCAAATGGATTTCGGATCGCCGCATCGATAATAGAGACTATGCGTTGGATTGCCGGGCTCTTGACGTGCTGGTTCGCAATGGCGCAGGTCGCGACCGAGCGCGAGCCGGGGCGAAGGCAGTTCCCAGTGCAGCTTCCGTTACAGCGTGTTTCCGCCGCTACGCCGTTTTCCAGCACTTGCAGCACGGCCGCGCTTAGCGGCACGGTGTATCTGAACGCCGCAGTGGAACCTTGGCTCGCCGTGAACCCAAGCAATCGGCGAAATCTCATCGGGGTCTGGCAGCAAGACCGGTGGTCCAGTGGAGGCGCCAACGGGCTGCTTACGGCGGTCTCCTTGGATGCGGGTCTTTCCTGGACCATCATTACTGTGCCTTTCTCTCAGTGCAGCGGGGGCAAGTACGAGCGCGCGACGGATCCCTGGGTGAGTTTCGCGCCGGACGGGAGCGTCTATCAAATCAGTTACTCCTTCAATCAGTCCAACGCCGGGCAGGCCATGCTGGTCAGCCGTTCCGGGGACCAGGGATTTAGCTGGAGCCAACCGGTGACTTTGCTGGCCGACACCGCGGCGGGTATCGAGGACGACAAAGAATCGATCACCGCCGATCCAACGGACGCGCACTATGCCTATGCCGTTTGGGATCGCCTGACCGGTTTAGGTTCCGCAAACAGCGCGAATTTTCGGGGCCCGGTGTGGTTCGCGCGAACCAGCGATGGTGGCGCTAGTTGGGAACCGGCCAGAATTATTTACGACCCTGGCTCGAATGCGCAGACCATTGCCAATCAAATTGTGGTTCTGCCAGACGGCACCTTGGTTGACGGCTTTGAGCTGATTCGCAACGCCGGCGCGCCGCTGCTGCGCGATAACTTAATTTATCCGGCGGTGATCCGGTCAACGGATCACGGGGCGACCTGGTCCGATGCGATTCTCATTGCACAAGCGCGCCCCGTCGGTGTCTCCGATGTCAAGACAAGCGTCGGAGTCCGCACGGCGGCCGTGTTGCCGTCGTTGGCTGTCGACGCGAAGCGAGGGACACTCTACGCGGTGTGGGAAGACGCGCAGTTCAGCAATCTGGCGCGGGAAGGGATCGCGTTCGCTTCCTCCGTGGACGGTGGACTCACCTGGTCGGCGCCGGTCCAGGTGAATCAGGCGCCGAATGTTCAGGCGTTCAATCCGGCCATAGCGGTTCGAGGGGACGGGACGATCGCGATTACGTATTTCGATTTCCGGACCGACTCCACCGACCCGGCTACGCTACTCACCAGTTTCTGGAGAATCACTTCTCAAGATCAAGGAAACACCTGGAACGAGGCTGGGCTATTTCCGGCCTTCAACCTTCTGACCGCGCCACTGGCCCAGGGCCAGGGCTATTTTATCGGCGACTACACCGGACTGGCGGCGAGCGGTGAAGTGTTCTACGCCTTCTTTGCCGCGACCAATTCCGGCAATACGGCCAATCCCACCGATGTCTTTATTACCTCGGAACCGGCCGCCGGAACAGACACTCGCGGCAACGGCCATGTGGAAGTAAATCGCTTGCGAATCCGCCGGCGCGAAGACAGCACACCGCACCCCGACCGCAAGCGTCGCCGATGATGCGGTTAGCAGCCTGTGTCTAAAGTCCTTCAACGCGTCGAATAGGACAGGCTAAAAGCCTGTCCCTAGAGTTCCTACATTTTCTGCACAGACTAAAGTCCGTGCCACTTTGGCCGCCTCGTGGCACAGGCTTTAGCCTGTGCACTGGACAGGCTAAAAGCCTGTCCCACCTTATCCAACAGGCACTTCCAAGAATGCGTGGGACATGCTAATAGCTTGTCCGGGGCTTTCGACATAAGCGGCTAGCCGTCGTGCTTGCTTTGATCCGCGAAGCAGTATGGGGTCCACGGCACGGCTTCCAGCCGCGCGGGCTCAATGGGACGGCCGCAGTCGACGCAGATTCCGTAACCGCCTGCTTGCATGCGGCGCAACGCTTCCCGTACCTGCGTGAGAGTTTGCCACTCTAATGCGCCTTCTTCAAAGAGGATTTCCTTTTGATCGGACGAGACGGCCTCATCCGCGGGATCGCCAGGTTCGCCGCTGCTGGTCTCGCGCGCTTCTCCCGTGAGTTGCGAGACGGCGGCAGTGAGTTCGCGCTCTTTGTCCAATAAGCGGTGCTTCAGATGTTCGAGATTCATTCCGTCATCAGTATAGTGCCAACTCCCGCTTGCTGGACGCTCGAGTCAGCACGACACTGGCGGCCACTTTTTCCCACAACGTTGTCTGCGTTTCCGCGCGGGACACTTGCTGGTAGTAACCAACGAACCGGCAGACGGAACAGGAGGTTGCGACGCGGCGTACGCCCGCGGATAGACAGGCTGCAAATAACAGGATGGCGATGAAGGTGAAGGGGCGTTTCATTATTTTTCGACTCCGCTGCCGGTCACTAGATTTGACGGCGTTGCGGGGATTTGGTTGGGAGGGAGGGCTGAAATTCTGGGGAGAAACCCGGGGACGGAGGTGTCCGTCCCCGGGTTTCTAGGATTTCTCCTCTTGCATGGCGCCGACGAAGTTTCCTTCGGTGTCGTGGAAATAGACGCCTGTTCCGACCGTGGGAATGTGGAATTTGGCCATCACTATTTTGCCGCCGCTCGCTTCAATGGCGCGGATGGTTTGATCGATATCCTCGACGGCGATGGTACACTCGAAGCCGGTCATTCCCGATCCGGTCACCGGTTCGCGGCGTTTGTGGAGGAGACCTTGGACTCCTGGATTGCGCTCGTCGCCGGTTCGGATCAAGTAGAAATCCGGCGGACCCCAAGGTTCAAAGCGCCAGCCGAAAACTTGCTCATAGAACTGGCGGGCGCGGGCGACGTCGTCGGCAGTGATTCCAAAACTCTGAAGGTTGTTTGGCACAGGACAAGTATAGGAGAGATGGGCTTGCAGGATCTTGCGGTAGATTGACAATAAATGTCGAGAAACCGCCAAGCGCTGACCACGGAACAAGAGCCTTATTTGGCGGTTCGCTCGGTGGCCGTCAACATGGGCCATGGCTACGTTATCGAAACCCATAGCCATCCCTGGCACCAGATTCTTTGCGCGTGGTCGGGGGCCATGACCGTCTTCGGCGGACGTCTATCTTGGATCGTTCCGCCCGGCAAGGCTGTGCTGATCCCAGCGCAAACCACGCATTCCATCCGCATGTGGGGCGAGGTTGCCGGCCGGTCGCTCTATTTTGTTCCAACGCTCAAAGCGCCCGCACTGGCTTTCGCGGAGTGCCGGGTGATTTCGGTGACGCCCCTGCTGCGTGAACTGGTCTGCCGGGTCATCGAATGGCGCGCGCTCGATACGCGTGTTCCGATTCACCAGGCGATGTTGAGTTTGTTGCTCGAAGAAATGAATGCGAGCCCGGAGACGCAATTGAGCCTGCTTCTTCCGGCGGACGAACGCGCCGTGGGCGTAGCGCGGCGTATCCTGGCGAACCCGTCTTCTTCTGAGCCGGTGGATTATTTATGTCGCAGTCACGGATTGAGCAAGCGGACGCTGGAGCGCTTGTTCCGGCGGGAAACCGGTCTCAGCTTCGGACTCTGGCGGCAGAAGGCTCGCATGCTGGATTCGGTTCGAAATCTGGCGGAAGGCGGATCTGTTACCACGGCGGCACTGGACGCCGGATATGCCAGCGTGAGCGCCTTTATTGCGGCGTTCCGAAAGACTTTCGGATATACGCCGGGGCGGATGGAGGGTAATGGTCAATGAGCACGGTGGGCGGGTAAATAACCCGCCGCAGATTAATAATCTGCCCCACATTGGCACTCACCTACATTTTGTAGGGGCCCAGGTCTTCGTCGTTCAGGCTCTCGAGCCAGCGGCGCGTTTCTTCGGTGCTGACCTTGTCCGTAGCGGCGGTGGTGGCTTTGGAGCTTTTCAGGACGGTCTCTTCGACGTAGATGGGGCAATCCAGGCGCAAGGCCAGAGCCAGCGCGTCGCTGGGCCGGGAATCCACGGAGATCAGATCGCCATCTTTGTCGAGCCAGATCACGGCGTAGAAGGTGTCGTCTTTCAGTTCGCTTACGACAACTTTACGAATGCCAGTGCCCAAGCCGTGCAACAGGATCTTGATCAGGTCGTGAGTCATCGGCCGGGGAGTAGATACTTTTTCGATCTCCAGAGCGATGGCATTGGCCTCGTAGATCCCAACCCAGATGGGCAGGATGGTATTCCCGCTGAGATCCTTCAGAACCACAATGGGCATGTTCGTGACCGGATCCATCATCAAGCCGCGGATTTTCATTTCTACTTCCATGTGGTTCCCCCTAATCTATTGAATGCCGGCAATCGCTTCGCCCGCCAGAGAATTCGGTCCCGACCGCGTGACGCGCACCTCGAGGTAGCTGCCCGCAAGCGTTTCGGCAGCTTGCGGCCGCGGGAAACGCGGATGCACAAAGTTGAGCGTCCGATTCTGTGAAGTGCGTCCGATCCATTGGCCCGTGGCTTGATTATAGCCCTCAACCAGGGTCTCCTCGACCGCGCCGACCAATTCCGAATGGCGGCGAATTTGGACGGCGCGCTGCCTCTCAAAAACGATGGACAAGCGGCGGCTTTTTTCTTCCTCCGGAATGTGATCCTCCAGCGCCAGCGCGGCGGTATTCGGCCGCTTGGAATACTTGAAGCCGAAAATGGAATCATACTCCACCGCGTCCAGCAGCGAAAGCGTCTGTTGAAAGTCTTCTTCCGTCTCTCCCGGAAAGCCGACGATGATATCGGTGGAGATGGCGATCGGGCGGCGGGCCTTTTTCATCCACTCAATGCGGCGCATATACTCAGCGCGAGTGTACAGCCGTTGCATCCGCGACAAGATCCGGTCCGAGCCGGACTGTACGGGCAGGTGAACGTGGTTGCAAAGGTAAGGATTTTCATCGATTGCGTCAACGATGTCCTGGACGAAATCGCGCGGATGGGAGGTAGTAAAACGCACGCGCCTGATGCCATCGACTTCACCGACGGCTCGCAACAAACGCGCAAAATCCAGTCCGGCCGCGGACGGATCGCGATAGCTGTTGACGTTCTGGCCTAGCAACTGGATCTCGCTGTAGCCCATGCGCGCCAGTTCACCGGCCTCGTTGAGGATGCTCTCGCTAGTCCGGCTGCGCTCCGGACCGCGGGTGAACGGCACCACGCAGTAAGCACAGGCTTTGTCGCAACCCTCGATAATCGTGATGTAGGCGCGATGGGGGTTGTCCCGCTTGGTGTACGGTGTTTCAAACGCGTCGCTGGCGTCGAAGTCCAAACCGGTCACACGCCGGTTTCCGGACTCCAACTGCACCAGCATCTGCGGCAGCTTGGCGTAACTGGCCGATCCCGCGACCAAGCTGACATGCGGCGCCCGCTCGAAGATTTTGGCGCCCTCTTGTTGCGCCACGCAACCCAGCACTCCGAAGACTTTGCCTTGGGCGTTTCGCTTGAATTGATCCAGACGATGGAAGACCTTTTGCTCCGCCTTGTCGCGAATGCTGCAGGTGTTGTACAGGATGAGGTCGGCCGTCTCCCACTGGTCGACGCGTGAGTAGCCTTGAGAGAGCAGGCTGCCGACTACTTTCTCGGAGTCGTGAGCGTTCATTTGGCAGCCGAACGTCTCGATATAAAACGTCTTCATGGGAGATCG
>DATFZA010000443.1:0-3944 GCA_035314765.1 Bryobacteraceae bacterium | reverse complement strand
GGGCACATCGAAAAGCGTTTCCAGGAACTGCGTCACGGTAAAACCGATCGCGCCGCCCTCGCCAGCCTGTTCAACGAAGTCGCCTTGCGCCTAAACGACCAGTTTCAAATACCCGGCGGCGACCACTAAGAGAGATCGGCCTACCCCACATCCAACGTACTGCCGTCCAAACTCACCAGCCGCCAGTGACGGTACCAGGCACTCCGGGTGCGCTTCTCCGCGATGGCCCAGCCCCGAACGTAAGTGAGGGGATTGCCACTCCGTCCCTCACACGCCCGGGTTAGACACGAGCTAGAGCTAGACATGGTCAACAGGGTTCAGGACTCTCGGAACTCCAGCGCCCGGCACAGCCGACCCGCGGCGAAATCGGCTTC
The DNA here is from genome assembly GCA_035314765.1 of Bryobacteraceae bacterium. Lineage (GTDB taxonomy): Bacteria > Acidobacteriota > Terriglobia > Bryobacterales > Bryobacteraceae > DATFZA01. The sequence goes on along the minus strand of DATFZA010000443.1, from coordinate 3,570 downwards.
TAATCGCATTGGCAATCTTGCGGAACAGGTAGATCGCCATCACCAGACAAATGACTACCAGCACCAGAATCACCACCGGGTGAAACACCATCAGCGCCGATCCGCCCGCCGACGTCAGGTCTTCCAGCACTCCCAGTCCGATGTTGGAAAACGGCTCAGGGCTGGTGTTAGCCGCCAGCCGTACGGCGGACTTGGTCCCATGCGACGCCAGCGCCACTCCGCCGCCTAGCAGCAACGCCATCATGCGCACGCTGGGATCGAAACTCCCAAACGCGGATGCCGCCAGCACGGCGCCGGCGGGAATGCGGATAAACGTGTGGATCGCATCCCACACCGAATCGACCGCGGGAATTTTATTCGCGATGAATTCCATAGCGTAGAGGAAGCCCGCCACGCCGATAATCCACCAATTCTCCAGCACCTTGAGGTCGCCCGGCAACGTGGCCAGACCGAGACGCTGCAAGATGCCGAGCGTGACCACCGTCGCGTACAGATTGATGCCGGAGAGCCAGGCGCTCCCCATGGCGAAACCGAGAGTGGACAGCCAGGCGGGCGTCATGGTCTATGGCCTATTGTTTGGCAATTATCTGGTCTTTGATCTTCGTATAGACCGAAGCCGGAATAATCTTCTTGTCCTTAAGCTCGTTTTTGGCTTTGTAGGGCCGGCCCTTGATGATCTTATCGGCGTAGGCTTTTCCCACTCCGGGGAGCGCGTCCAGTTCGTCGGCGGAGGCCGTGTTGATGTCGACCAGCTTGGCGGCGGGCGCCGCCGCCGCTTTCGTCTTGGCCGACGCCTTTGCCTGCGCCGTCGCGATTGCCGACGTCAAGCTCAGGGCCAGCACCAAACCAAACAGGGCATGTAGCAATTTCTTCATGCGGGTGATTCTCCTTTGACTGGACTGTACCAGAGTCGAACGCCCTAAGACAAATCCATTATGATGAATGTAAGTTCATGGAATCAAACGATCTGCGGTATCCAATTGGCAACTTTCAATTTCCAGCTACGGTCAGCGGCAGCGACCGGCTACTGTTCATCGAGCAAATCGCCGAGGCGCCAGCCAACCTGCGCGCGGCTTTAGAAGGTTTGGCGCCAGAGCAACTCGACACGCCCTACCGGCCTGGCGGCTGGACCGTGCGCCAGGTGGTGCATCACGTGCCGGATAGCCATATGAACAGTTACATCCGCTTTCGTTGGGCTCTCACGGAGGACGATCCGGCGGTGAAGGGTTACGATGAAGCCCGCTGGGCGGAGTTACCGGATGCCCGCACCGGTCCGGTGGAAATGTCGCTGACGCTGCTCGATGCCATCCATGTGCGCTGGACTGCTCTGCTGCGTGCGCTCTCCGAGAAGGATTTTGCGCGGACTTTCCGCCACTCCGAACTAGGGCCGCTTCGTTTGGATCGCGTACTTGCTCTGTACGCCTGGCACGGCCGGCATCATGCGGCCCATATCACGGCCCTGCGTCAGCGGATGGGCTGGAACTGAGCCACCATGTGTTGCTGCTAGAATCTCAAGAACGAGTTCAATTCGCGTTGGAAATCGCCGGAACGTCCGGCTAGGAGAAGAACCATGGTTCAGAAATCTCGCTCGCTGCTGCCGTACATAACGCTGCTGATTTTGTCCGGCGCTCACCTCGCCGCACAGAATCCCATGCACGTGACGCATATCTTAGGCTTCCTGGATGCCGCCAACAACGCCAACGGAGACCTATCCATTCACGACGGCGCTTTGCAGTTTCAGAAAAAGGATGCCGCTCCAAGTGCTCAGATCGGGCTTGCATCCATCCAGGACGTCGTTCTTGGCCAGCAGGACAGGCAGGTGGGCGGGACGCCGCTGATCTTGGGCCGGGCCGCAACGCCCTACGGCGGAGGCCGGGTGATCGCCTTGTTCTCGCACAAGAAATACGATACCGTAACTCTCGAGTATCTCGATCCCAACGGAGGATTTCACGGCGCCATCTTCCAACTCAACAAAGGTCAAGGCGACGTTCTGAAGAGCCAGTTGGTGGCTGGCGGTGCACACCTGAAGCACACCAATCTGGAGACCACGCATGATAGCAAGTAAGACGGCTTGGCTCAGCGTCGCGATCTTGCTCATCCTCGCCGGATCGCCTTCGCAGGTGCGCGCGGCGACTCCCGCCGCCGCGCAATGGAGCATCCAGGTCGACAAGATCGACCCAGGCGACGTGACCATCGAGCCGGCTTTCGTTGTCGCGATTTACGAAAATCTTCTCGTCGAACTCGGCAAGAAACACCAGTTCAAACAGGTTTTCCGCAGCGGCGATCAGAACGCGGCCGGACCCCTCCTGATTCTCAAGACAACCGTGCAGAAATACTCACCGGGCAGCGAGACCAAACGCGCCGTCACTACGGTGGCTGGAGCGACAAAATTGAACGTCAAAAGCCAGCTCTGCACCCGCGACGGCCAGGTGGTTCTGGAGAAAGTAGTCAACGGCAACGTCCGCTTTTTCGGAAGCAACCTCCGCGCGACTCACAACCTGGCTCACAACATCGCCAAAGAACTCACCAAGTCCACTTTGCCTGAGCCGAAGGGCTCGTGAAGCGACAGCCGGAGGGCCCTTCGAATGTTCGCGGGTTGATTGCGGGATGGCGAATGCCATCGGCGACCGTATTGTAGCCCTCGTCTAGCCCCGAACGTAAGTGAGGGGATCGGCCGCCGAAGATAACCCCGAGCGCCTCTAACTCGCCAGCACTTCCACCGCTTCCGGCCCGCAAATGCGCTCGATCTCCGCCTGAAATTCTTTATCCGGCCTGACCTTCGTCGCGACGTCCAATATAACCGAAAAATCCCGCGCCTTTTCGATGCGCAACCGAACTTCTGTGTCGCCTCTTTTCTTGTCGAATAGCTGATTCAGCGCCTCCGCCTTGTCGCGCGTGCCGTTCGTTCCCACGGAAACGCGGATCGAAATCAGCGACGGCAGGTGCACTCGCGCCGACTCCAGCGGAATCACGCTCAGCACCGACAGCTTGGTCGGAGCATCGACCTGCGGCACCACCACGCCGCGCACCAGCACCGCTTTGTCTTCGGCCAGACTGGGCAGCACATCGTTATATTGCTTGGCGAAGACCATCGCTTCCACCGTGCCGAGGCGATCTTCGAGCACCATCTGCGCGTAGGGCTCGCCCTTCTTGTTACGCTTGCGCTGCACACCCGTCAATATGCCGCAGAGCGCGACGTCGGCCCCGCGCTCCAGGCCCTCCAGCCGTTCGGTGTCGTGCGTGGCCAGTTCGCGGACCTTGTCCGCGAATTCATCCAGCGGATGGCCAGTGACGTAAATGCCCAGCATCTCTTTTTCGCCCGAAAGTTTTTGTTGCGGCGTCCAATCGTCCAGAGCCGGCAAAGGCTGTCCGGCATGCGCCGGCTGGTCGTCCATCGCCATCGCAAACAGACCGGCCTGCCCAAATTGTTTGTCTTTCCAGGCTCGCTGCCCCGTTTCTATCGCGCTGTCGATCACCGCGAACTGCTGCGCGCGGTTGCCCTGCGCGCTGTCAAAGGCCCCGGCCTTGATCAGGCTTTCAAGGCCACGCCGGTTGATGGCGCCCGGATCC
>DATFZA010000442.1:0-5441 GCA_035314765.1 Bryobacteraceae bacterium | reverse complement strand
GGCGGCGGGCAACGGGCAACCACCAGTACCGGTCTGCTGGACCTACGACACGACCAACCCGTTCCCCGACCCCGGCGAAGACTATCAACAAGTCTACGGCCAACTCTACGACGTGAATCCGCCGCCGGGTGACGTTCCGCCCGAACCCCCGCAGCCGCCACCGATGACCGGTTTCGTCCGCAACTACGCGCTCCAAAAGGGTGTCACGTACCCTGAGAACATCATGAACGGCTTCCGCCCGCCGGCGCTCCCCAACCTGTCCCGGCTGGCCAATGAGTTTGTGGTTTGCGACAATTGGTTCGCATCGGTACCGTCGCAGACGCTTACCAACCGGTCCTTCGTCCACGCGGGTACGGCCTCCGGCTACGTCGACAACGAACTGAGCGGCCTGCCGTTCTTTGTCAACGACACGCCAACGATTTTCAACGTTCTTGAAGAGCAGGGCATCAGCTGGCGCATCTACTACGGCAGCTACTTTTTCCTGTGCATGGCCTTCCTCAACCAACGCCAGCTGGATCGCTACAGCGGGCATTTGTTCGCTCCCGGCCCGCGGCGTATGTTCCAATTCCAGTCTTTTCTCGATGACGCGAAGAACGGAAGGCTGCCGAGCTATTCGTTCATTGAGCCGAATTTCATGGACAGCGTGGTCTACGGCCGCGAGAACGATATGCACCCGGACGCGGGCATCCTCGAGTGGGACGGTTTGCCCTCGGACGCACGTTTTGGAGACGAACTGGTGCGCAAGGTTTACCAGGCGCTCAAAGCCAGCCCGCAGTGGAACTCCACACTGCTGGTCATCATTTTCGATGAGCATGGCGGGTGCTATGACCACGTGCCGCCGCCGCCGGCCGAGCCTCCCGACGGACGCATCATCCCCGCTAAACAGCCCGGCTACAGCGGTTTTGGATTTGATCGCTACGGCGTACGCGTCCCAGCGGTGATGGTCTCGCCGCTGCTTGTCGCGGGCGCCGTTGACCATACGCTTTACGACCATACTTCCGTTATCCGCACTGTGATGCAGCGCTTTGAGGTAAGCGGCGACCTGGGCCGCCGGGTTGCGAGCGCGAACGCGCTTGCGCCGCCGTTCGCGGAACAACCGCGCGCCGATGTTCCGGATCTGCCGGCGCCGGCTGCGATGAATGACCAAGTCGCGGGTGACTTGCCGCACACCCAAATTCAGGCGTCGCTCGTGCGTGCCGCCGTCCTGCGTTTGAGCGAGCTTGGCGCCCCCCTACCGGACGAAACCAAACTGAATACGCGCCTGAGCTCGGAAGCCGAGTTGCAAAGGGTCGCCGCCGCCGTAAAGCCAGGCTGAGGATCCGCCTTCTACCTCCGAACGCTGCCAGAAACGTGACTGGCCAACAATGTTTAGTTTAGTAGTGCCACTTTCAGAAACCGTGATCGGCGGAATTTCGCGCCGTCCAAAATCATAAGTCGTTTCATTCGTGATAAACTTCCCGCGGCGTCGGTTCCTCAGCGCCGGAGTTAGAAATCATGATCAATCGTCGAAACGCTCGCTTCTCGAAACGCCAATTTGCCATTGCCACAGGCGTTGCCGTCGCCGGGTCCGTAATGTCGTGGGCGCAGACCGCTCAACCAATCCCCGGCACAGGCAGCCTCCAACCCGCGCCTGGAACGAGCTTCACTTTCATCGTGGCGGGAGACAATCGGCCAGCATCCGCTGGGATGCCTCAGCCTGCGACGCCCTCCACCATCATGGCGGCCGCCAAAGCGCGGAACGCTGCGTTCGCCTTGTGGACCGGCGATACCATCGTTGGTCTTGACTCGGCTGACCCCACGGAGATTGGCAATCAGTACAAGGCGTTCTTCGCGATAGCGGCCACCGCGGGTGCGCCGGTCTTTTCCGCTCCCGGAAATCACGAGATGGACGTCAAGGTCAAGCACAACAAGGATCTCAAGGAGATCGGCAGTTCAAAAATGGAGAAGCTCTGGCGAAAAAACATGGGCCTCTCGAAGAATGCGACCATCTACGGTTCCTTTACTTATGCGAACGCACATTTCGTTTTCCTGAACACAGAGGAAGTTCCACCCGCCGGCACTGTTCGCTCGCCGCCCGCGCAGGTGGGAGACACCAAGAGCGGAGGCAAGGTCAACCTCGATCCGGGCTACGTGTCCACGCAACAAATGAAATGGCTCGAAGCGGATCTCGCGTCCAATAAGGCAACCCATACCTTCATCCTGATGCACCATCCGATCAAACCGCTGAACCCGGATATGGGGCTCAATAAGGCCAATGCGGATGAACTCGTCAAGCTGTTCGGAAAATACTCAAACATCTCCTACGTACTGGCGAGCCACGAGCATCTTTACTATGACCCGCAGAACAATCAGCCGCAGGCGAGCGACACGCCCCAACCTCCCAGCCGCAGCGCGCCTTCGAGCGCTCCACCGCTCTATCTTGTTTCCGGTGGCGCCGGCGCCCCGCTCGACAAAGGGGGCTTCCATAATTACCTGGTTTTCCGCGTGGATGGCGACAAGGTTCATGCGGAAATGAAGATGCTAGAGTAGGTCCTCACGGAGTGCCCGCATGGTCATCCGCGGGTGCGTATCCTCTGGTCATCAGGCTGTTCGGCAGCCATTGTGCGGCCGTCTTTTCGGACGCGACGCCATCAGATACCGGCGTACCAGGCGTAACCGGCTTCTGGCGACGCGGAGCCCAAGCCCCGTCCGAACCGTTTCAGATCATCGGTGACCGTCAAGCGCGTGACATATTTCACATTCTTGTAGCCCAGTTGGCGCGGAACACGCAGACGCAGAGGCCCGCCGAAGTTAGCCGGAAGGTCGCCGCCATTCATGCCATGGGCGACCAGAGTCTGCGGATGCAAGGCATCGGACATGTCGACGCTGTCCCACCAGTCTTTCTCTATCGAGAAGTAGACAATGTATTTTGCTTGGGGCAGAACTCCCACCACGTCCAAGACGTGGGCCAGTGGCACGCCCGTCCATTCCGCGATATAAGACCAGCCTTCTTCACAGGCCAGATGAGTGATCTGGCTCCTGGAAGGATAGCTCTTCAGTTGCGCGACCGAAAACGATGCCGGGCGGGCGACCATGCCATCCACCGCGAGCCGCCAGCCGGCGAACCCTCCCGCTTGCAGCCGCTGGTAGGCTTCGTCCTTCGGAGGATCGCCGTTGGAAAACGGTGGTTTGGAAATCTCGCCATGAGGAAACTCACGCGCCAAGGAGTGGTCGGTCAGTATCCGCTGCGCCGCATAGGTCAGCGTTTCGCCCGCGCCATAGAGACCGCCGTGATCGGGTGGGACCAGTCCATAACGCTTGGCAAGACCGTTGGCTACGGCCAGGCCCGAAACGCCCGCTGCTGCCGCGATCCCGGTGGTGATCAGTTTGCGGCGGGAGAGATCGCTCATATGGGCTCCTTATATATACCAGCGCGGCCCGTAATCATCGCGCGCATGCGGCTACTTAGGCCGGCCAGGCAAATCATGACAATGTGAACCAACAGGAAGAGGAAGAGAAATACGGAGACGAAGAAATGAATGGTGCGCGCGGATTGCTGGCCACCTAATACAGCCACGGCGGCGGGAAACACGGACGCGATGGCGGGCGACATGGCCAGGCCCGTCCAAATCACCAAGGGGAACAGAACGAAGATCACAATCAGGTAGGTGAGCCGCTGCAGCAGGTTATACGACCAGGCTTCTTCCTCGCCCGGCCGCTTGAAGCGCAAATGGTTCGCGATTTCGCTCGAGAAGGACCGCCACGAAAGATCGGCCCTACGCGGGAGTAAGTCTTTGCGCAAATGTCCTGTAAAGAAGATAGAGATCACGTAGAGTAAGCCGGTTAATACAGCGACCCAGGCAGATTGAAAGTGGAGATACCGGCTCCAGCCGTTCTGGTCCGGCAGCACGTAGCCGTAGCCGGTCGGCACGGTCGACCGCGAGGCCGGGATGGGAATCTTGAACAGCGGAGGAGTGTGCACGTTGCCGGTTTCCCCCCAATAGAAGCGCGGATGAGAGATCACGATTTCCACTCCGCTGACCAGCAGGGCAAGAAAGCACAGGGTAGTGATCCAATGAGTTACGCGGACCAGCGCGGAGTGCCGCGAAGTAACCGTCCTGGTTGGGACGGCCGCGGCGGAAGTTGCGACCCAAACGGAATCACCCACACGGGAATGCTATCAGGTGGCGCGCGCGTTGCGCAAGCGGGGCGGGAGGCGGAGATGATCGCTGCGGGATCATGCCTTTCTCGCACCCCAGAGAAGCGTTAAGGAACGGCGCTAAACTAAGGCCATGGCATTGGGCGTGGAAATCGGGACGCTGATCGAGCGGGAGCCCGGAATACGCGGCGGCCGGCCCAAGATAGCGGGTACTGGATTGACGGTGCGCCGCCTCGTTGGCTGGTACAAGATGGGTATGACTCCGGAGGAAATTGCCCTCGAGTATCCGCATTTAACTCTTGCTCAAGTGCACGCCGCGTTAGCGTATTACCACGCCAATCGAGAAGAGATTGAAGCCGATATCGCTCAGGAAGAGCAAGCAGCGGCCGATTGGGAACAGCAATTGTCCGGTGGCCAGAAGCCGCTTTGAGCCGGCCGCGACTGTATCTCGACGAGGATTCCATGCGCAGATCGCTCGTCTTCGGTTTGAGAGCTCGGAATGTAGACGTCCTGACGGCCTCGGAGGCAGGAATGATAAACCGCGCCGATGAAGAACATCTCGAGACGGCCACGGCGTCTGGACGCGTCTTGTACAGTTTCAATGTGGCGGATTATTGCATCCTCCATCAAACCTGGATTTCTCAACGGCGGCCTCACGCCGGGATCGTCGTTGCGCAACAGCAACGATACTCAACCGGCGAACAACTTAGGCGGCTCATGCGGCTGATCGGCGGCCTTACCGAGGAAGAGATGCGAAATCGCGTCGAATTCCTGTCAGGGTGGTCATAAAACGGGTCCGTCGATCCGCTGGCGCGCGCGGCTTGTTGGTCCGGATTTGAAATGGGAGAAGCGGAATTAGCATGCCCACGGTCCTGCTGGTCGAGGACGAAGCCGATCAATTGCAGATGCGCAAGCTGATCTTCGAGCATAGCGGCTATGAGGTGCGCGCGGCGCAGAGCGCGGCGGAGGCGCTGGCCTGGGCTCCGGGCGCGGATGTCATCGTGATGGATCTGCGCATTCCGCGCTTAGAAGACGGGCTCGGTCTCATTAATTCTCTGCGTGGCGCGATCCATATCATTGTCTTGACTGGCGATGAGCGCCCGCGGAACCTGGATGTTGACCTCCAGCTACAGAAGCCGTGCTCTTCGCGTGTGCTGCTGGATGCGGTAGCGCGTCTGGCGAAGTGAGCCGTGGATATCCGGGTGAAGGTGATTCCCAAGAGTTCGAAGACGGAGCTGGTTGGCCACCTGCCGGACGGGACATTGAAGATCAAGATCGCCGCCGCCCCGGAAAAAGGCAAAGC
>DATFZA010000441.1:0-4303 GCA_035314765.1 Bryobacteraceae bacterium | reverse complement strand
CTGGAGGATTTTCTCCACCGCCTCGGCTTCATGGCGGACCCGCCGATGGGTCTGATCGTCCTTCAGACGACTCAAACAGCACGAATCGAGGTACATCCTCATGGATATGATGGTGCCATGTGATCTGCCGCGAACGAGATCGCGGCGACGTTAGGCCTGCATTGCCATGAAGACTTACTTCCACATCGACATGGATGCATTCTTCGTGTCTGTGGAAGAGCTGTTCGACCCGTCTCTCAAAGGCAAGCCAGTCGTCGTCGGAGGCCCCCGCGATCAGCGTGGCGTGGTGTCGGCCGCCTCCTACGCCGCGCGCAAGTTCGGCGTGCATTCCGCCATGCCGCTGCGTACCGCTGCCAAGCTCTGCCCGCAAGCGATCTTCATCGACGGCCATCCGCACCGCTATCGTGAGTACTCGCAGAAGGTCTACTCGGTTCTGACCACGTTTTCGCCAAAGGTGGAAATGGCGTCCATCGACGAAGCCTACCTGGACCTCACCGGAACGGAGCGTCTACACGGCCCGCCCCTCAAGGCGGCCCACCTGCTGCATCAGCGAATCAAAACCACAACGCAGCTCAATTGTTCTATTGGAATTTCCACTTCGCGCATGGTGGCCAAAGTCGCTTCCGATCAAGCCAAGCCCAATGGCGTTCTGTGGATTCTGCCGGGCGAGGAAGCGCGGTTTCTGGCGCCGCTCGATGTCCGGCGCATTCCCGGCGTGGGCAAGGTCACCGAGCAGAAGCTGCATGACTGCGGCATCAAACAAGTGGGGGACCTCGCCAAGCTGGAGGAAGCATTTCTTCAGAAGCGCTTCGGAGCATGGGGCCTGGCTCTCGCCGGAAAAGCGCGCGGGCTGGACGCCGGGGGGTGGTTCGACGGTGAAGTAGGCGATGACACCGCGGCCAAATCGATCAGCCACGAACATACGTTCAACGAGGATACGGCCGATGTGGATAGGCTGGAAGCCACGCTGGCCCGGCTTTCCGAGATGGTGGGGCGCCGGTTGCGCGAGCACCACTTCCACGCCCGGACCATCCAACTGAAACTGCGCTACTCGGATTTCACGACCATCACGCGCGCGCACACGCTGGACCACGCCACGCAGCTCGACAACGAGATCTTCCAGCAGGCCCGCGCCTTGATGCATCGCCATCGCAGACCGGGCACGGCGATCCGGCTGCTTGGCGTGCAGGCTTCCGGATTTGAAAACGTGGAAGGCCAGATGAACCTGCTGGAGGAAGCATCGACCCAGCGTTGGCGCAAGGCGCTCACCGCCGTGGATCAGATGCGGGACCGGTTCGGAGAAGACAGCGTTTCGCTGGCGACAGGATTGAAAGGACGCTTCCGCGAGCGCGTGCACGAGAACCCGGCTGGATTGCCTGGTTCGGGCGGCCCGCCGGGAAAAGACTAGCGGCGGCCCGCGCTCGATTGCTCCATCGCACTCCGCAGCAGAGCGTTGACGCGCGTCTGATAGCCCTTGCCTTGCGACTTGAGCCAAGCGAGAACATCCGCGTCCAAACGGATCGTGAGAGGCTTCTTGATTGGCCGATAGAACTTTCCGACCATCGCCTTGCTCCAATCGAGCACTTCCGGAATGTCGGTAGTATCGATCTCCGTGTCCTTCATCCGCCGGAGAGCACGGAGTTCCTTACTCTGAGCGGCGATTTTCCGCATATCTACGCCTTTTCGGCTAAGTCGTCTCGCGATGAACTGTGGGGCGGACGCCCTCGTCCGCGCGCGACCCCCTGGTCGCGCCTTCTTGCTCTTCGAGCATACACTGAGCCACAGCCCCGTTACTGCGCGCTCGCGCCGATCCACGCCGGCCGCTTCGAGCCGTACCTTTCCTCCAAGGCTGCGTACAAGACCAGAATTGGATTGCCCGATTCGCGATATGCGGCCATCACCCGCTCCGCCTCAACCGCATTGCCATCGTGAAAGCGATCGAACAAAGACTTGGCGGGCATGAACCACTCCACTGGGCTCTGCTGCTGCAAGTTTGAGCTGTTCAAGAACTCAACAAACGCGGCCAGCGTCTTTTCGAAATCCGGCCCGCTGGCGGAGTCGAGCAGCGCCATGTAGATCAGCGATTTCTCTTCAAACGGGCCGCTCCAAGAGGAAACCTGTTGCAACAGATCCGGCGCATGGCGATTGCGTACCTCCTCAAACATCGCCGTCGACCCGCTGGACTGCCAGAACTTGTGTGTCTCTATATCCGAATCCGCGCATGGCAAGTTGGTTGTTCCGGCCCGCCGGTCGTACTGGGCGAACGCCGGACGCATGTCGTCGGTCAATGCAGCTTCGATGTCAGGTAGCGTCGCCTGGTACGCCCGGCTGGGCGATTCCATGCTTTCCAGAATGCCATTGAACTGCACGAAAACTAGATCTCTCTGCGCGGGCGTCAGCGTCAGCGTGCGAAGCATTCGCGCGACGGGTGCCAATTGCGCCGGCGAAATCAGGCGCGAGAGATAGCTCAGCAGGAAATTGACGTGCTCTTCCTTGCTCCGCTCCTTTTGAGTGAAGGTGTTCTGCACAACTTGACCCAGCACCTCGTAGAACGAGGCGACATCGGGGATCAGCGCGTCGGCGCAGGTAAGAGCCGGCAGTTCCGGGAAGCGGATTTCTTCAAAATGCTGACGCGCTTTTGCTGCAGCGAGCGGCAGCAGATCGCGAACGGCGCGGGATTGCAAGGACAGCGCATCGAGATGCAGCCGGTAGGCCTGGTTCAAAACGGCGGCGCCTGAATCGGACTCAGACCGGAAACTCCGAAACGGCATCGGGAAATGCGCGCTCTGCGCAAGCCGGAACGCTTCTTCAATCAGCTCGATTTTCGCCGCCGGCGACAGCTTGGCGTTTTCCGCGATGCGGAGTAGCGCGTCAGCCGCGAACTCTGGCGGAGCGGCGTGAGCCTGCCCGATCAGCGGGTCTTGAGCCGGTGCACCGAATGCCGGGGACAAAATGACGGCAATTGCGAAAAGCCGCATCAGCAATTGATAAGCGCCGCAAACGATGCCGGATTCAAGCTGGCGCCGCCGACCAGCGCGCCGTCGATATCTTCTTGCGCCATCAGTCCTTCGACGTTCTCCGGCTTCACGCTGCCGCCATACAGAATGCGGCACTCGTCCGCCACGGTCTGGCCGTATTTTTCGGCGATCTGCGAGCGCAAAAAAGTATGCGCCGCGCTGGCAATCTCTGGCGTGGCGACCTGCCCGGTTCCAATGGCCCACACCGGCTCATACGCGACCACGACGTTTGAAAACTGTTCGACGGAGAGGTGAGCGGTGCCACCGTGAAATTGGGTAGCGAGAATCTCGTGCGTCAGTCCGGCCTCGCGTTGTTCCAACACTTCTCCCACACAGAAGATTGGCTTCAAGCCGGCTGCGAGAGCCGCCACCAGTTTTCTATAGGCACTTTCATTAGTCTCACCAAAATACTCCCGGCGTTCGCTATGCGCCACCAACACCCACTTGCATCCAATGGAGGCCAGCATGGCGCCGGAGACTTCGCCAGTATAAGCGCCCTCCTTCTCCCAGAACAGATTTTGCCCGCCTATCTCAATGGGTGTGCCCGCGGACGCCTGCACCGCCGCGTCCAGATTCACTGTCGCCGGACAAATGACGATCTCCTTGTTCTTCGCGTTCGCCACCAGGGGAACAAACGAAAAGAAAAACTCGCAGGTCTGCAGGCGAGTCTTGAACATCTTCCAATTTCCCGCAATGATCGGTCGTCTCATTCAATCGATTGTCGCGCATTCCTGGCGCTTGTGGCGGACGAAATCGGCCCGGCAATTATTTCATTTAGAAAACTGTCGCCTTGCGGAATCTGAGTCCCAAAATTTTCGGCTACGGTCTGGCCGATGTCCGAAAGCGACGCGCGCAGTCCCAGACTGTGCCCATGCGGAGCCCGTGCTGCGTAAACCAGCAGCGGCACGTACTCGCGGCTGTGATCGGTGGAGGGCGTGGTGGGATCGCAGCCATGATCGGCGGTGAGAATCAACAGGTCTTGCGGGCGGAGCGCGGCCAGCAGCGTGGGCAGCCAGGTATCGAACTCCTCCAGGGCGCGGGCGTAGCCTTCCACGTCGTTGCGATGTCCGTACAGCGAATCGAAATCCACCAGGTTTACAAAGACCAGGCCACTTTTCTGCTCGTCCAAGGCGCCCAGCGTCTTCTCCATCCCGTCTTTGTTGGACTTGGTCTTTTCGTAAGCCTGAATGCCGCGGCCCAGAAAGATATCAAAGATTTTTCCGACGCTGAACACCGGCACGCGGCGCGCATCCAGTTGGTCGAGCAGCATTCCTTTCGGCGGCGGA
>DATFZA010000440.1:0-11085 GCA_035314765.1 Bryobacteraceae bacterium | reverse complement strand
GAGGTGGCCACATTTGAGGATCGGGCGGAACTTCACGCTTACGTCAACAGCAGTGTTGTCAACCATGAAGCGGTCGACTACCTGGAATTCGGCGTCTACAAAGGGGAGTCCATCCGTATGTGGACCACGCTGAACTCGAACCCGGGCTCCAGATTCTTCGGGTTTGATAGCTTTGAGGGTTTGCCGGAGGATTGGAAACAGGGCGCCTCAACGTTGCCAGCCGGCCACTTTACAACCGGCGGCGCGCTGCCACAAATCGACGATCGTCGGGTTCAGTTCATAAAGGGCTGGTTTCAAGATACGCTCGAGGATTTCGCGGCTGGCTTTCAGCCGCGAAACCGGCTGGTGGTTCATCTGGACGCGGACCTCTACACGTCGACGCTGTTTGTGCTGGCGGTCCTAAACCGATTCCTAGTCCCCGGATCGGTGCTGATCTTTGACGAGTTTTCCAGGGCGACTGGCGAATTCAAGGCTCTTACAGATTACACAGGCTCATTCAAGAAGGTGGTGCGGCCAATCGCCTGCAGCGGCGGCTTTTGGGAGCAGTCGGCCTTTGAGATTTTCTAGCGGTATCGGGCTTACCGCACCACCTGATCCGCTACTTCCCCGGGCGTATGGTTTGGCTGGTGGAAGGACGGGAAGAAAACGCTCAGATTCGCCCCAACAACGGGACCGGATCGGAGCCTTTCGAGCTGGTTTCTCTGACAAGCCGGGTACCAACGCGAGAGGGAGGGCCACCGCGGGAGCAGCAAGCACAGCAACTAGGCAATCACCACCGGGCCGGGCACGGGGGCAATAATCGGCCGACGTACCGATCTGGTCCCGCGAGTTCCGCGGGAGGAGTCACAATTTCGCCCATGTGGGTACGCCAGCGGATGCCTTGAGCATCCCGGCTAATAACCTGCGGCGCCGTCTGCAACGCCCCGACCAGACCACGCACCGATGCCCATTCTTCGGCAAACCGTGGGATGTGTTCCGAGGTAGCCAACGGATTGCGGCCTATGAGTGTGAAGATCCAGCGCCGCAGATAACGGTAGGCGAACCATGAGGCGGAACGGACCAGAACGACGAAATCCATGCGTCATTGCCAGTGTATCGCCCTGCCAGCGTCTTTTCGCGCCATGCCGTGCCACAAAGCAACTCTGCGCCTAAAATAAGGTATGTCCTTCGACCAGGCGGAAGAGTTCTATCGCATCCAAAAGTTACCCCCCTACGTCTTCGCGGTCATCAACGAGATGAAGGCCAAGGCGCGCGCCGCGCAACTCGACGTGGTCGACCTCGGCATGGGTAACCCGGATGGCGCAACTCCCAAGCCGGTGGTCAACAAGCTCATTGAAGCCGCCCGCAATCCCAAGAACCATCGCTATTCCACGTCGAAAGGCATTCCGAAGCTGCGTGAGGAGATCGTCCGCCGCTACCAGCGCAATTACGGAGTTTCGCTCGACCCGGAAAAAGAGGCCATCGTCACCATCGGCGCCAAGGACGCACTCGCCCATCTCTTGTTTGCCGTCATTGGCCCGGGCGACGCGGTGGTCTCTCCCAATCCCGCGTATCCGATTCATCAATACGGCGTAATTATGGCGGAGGGACACGCCTGCATGCTTCCCATGCCCAGCCCGGCCGAGTTTCTCAATGCGCTCGAATACCTTTATCGCACCTCCACCCGGAAACCCAAGATGATTCTCATCTCCTTTCCGCATAATCCGACCACGCAAACGGTGGATCTGCAATTCTTCAAAGAAATCGTGGCGCTGGCCGCGCATCACGGCACCAGCATCGTGCACGATTTCGCATACGCCGACATCTGCTTTGACGGATATAAAGCGCCCAGCATTTTGCAGGTAGAGGGCGCCAAGGAAATCGCCGTCGAGATCTTCTCGCTCTCCAAGAGCTACAACATGGCGGGCTGGCGCGTCGGCTTCTGCCTGGGAAATCCGCGCTTGATCGCCGCGCTGGCGCGCATCAAAAGCTACCTGGATTACGGAATCTTTCAGCCCATCCAGATTGCGTCTATCATTGCGTTGCGCGAATGCGAGGAGGACACGAAGAAGATCTGCGAGACCTATGCCAAGCGGCGCGACACTTTAATTGAAGGCCTGGGCAGAGCCGGCTGGCATGTTCAGCCGCCGCGCGGCTCCATGTTCGTGTGGGCGCCCATTCCGGAGCCTTTTCGCGAAGCCGGTTCCCTGGAGTTCTCGAAGCTCCTGTTGGAGCAGGCGCTGGTCGCCGTTTCTCCCGGCGTGGGGTTCGGCCCCATGGGCGAAGGCCATGTCCGCTTTGCGCTGATTGAGAATCAGCATCGCACCCGGCAAGCCACTCGCGCGATCCAGCATTTCTTCGCGCACCACAGGCTCGCGCAAAACGACCTCGTTCCGGTGTAGGCTGAATGGAATGGCGGCTCTCTCCGACACTCCGCTTCCGCAACCCCAATTAATGGATTTGCGCCAAATTGGAGCGTCCGCTATGCAAGCGCTCCTGGACGAAGAAACCGCCACCTGGGAGCGGATGCTCGATTGGGACTTCCGTCCTTCCGCCAGCCTGGTTCGCCGCTTTGTAGACATGCAGGCGCTCACCGGCCATGTGCTCGCCGTGCAAGGCAGAGTGGTCGGTTACTCCTATTTCGTCTGTGAAGAACGCAAGGGCCTGATCGGCGACCTCTACGTGATGGAGGCGTTCGCCAACGTCGAGAACGAAACTCTCCTGCTGGGCGCCATCCTGGACGATCTGGTCAAGACTCCCTCAGTCCGCCGCGTCGAGTCCCAGCTCATGATGCTCCGCAACTGGCCGCGCATGCGCATCCCCTATGCGCCCCACGCCAGGCTTTTCAAGCGCCAGTACATGGAACTGGACTTAGGCCACACCGCCGGCCTGCCCTCTGGCAGGCGATCCACGCCGGTGGCAATCGACAATTGGACGGAGCGCCGGCAGGATGAGGCGGCTACGCTCATTGCGGACGCCTATCGCGGGCACATCGATAGTGAAATCAACGATCAATATCGCTCCCCCGCTGGCGCGCGCAGATTTCTGCTCAATATTGTCCAATATCCCGGCTGCGGCAGTTTTTTTCAGCCCGCTTCTTTCGTGGCGCTCGATCCATCCACCCACCGCCTGTGCGGGCTGAGCCTCAGCAGTCTGGTGCATGCCGACATCGGACACATCACCCAGATCTGCGTGTCGAATGCCGTGAAAGGCCACGGAGTTGGCTATGAACTGATGCGGCATTCGCTCGAATCGCTCGAAAAGCACGCCTGCCGCAAAGCCAGCTTGACCGTGACGTCCGATAACCTGGAGGCGATTCGTCTCTACGAACAACTCGGCTTCCGCCGCGTCCGCAACTTCGCGGCGTTAGTCTGGGAAGGCTTCTAACAGCGTTTGTGGAGCGATCCCCCCTGGATCGCGGCCGACGCCCACGTCGGCCATGCGTCAGCCCCGTACGCTGTCTTCCCCTAGTTGCGCGGAGCTTCCAATTCCAACAGCGCTGCTTTCCGCTTCAAGCCCCAACGGTACCCGCCCGCTTGTCCGTCATTCCGGACCACCCGATGGCAGGGAATGGCAATCGCCAACGGATTGCTGGCGCACGCGCGCGCCACGGCCCGCGCCGCTTTAGGACGTCCGATCGCCGCCGCAACTTTCTGATAGCTCGCGGTCTGCCCGTACGGGATCTTCCGCAGATGCTCCCACACCAGCCTCTGAAACGCAGTGGCCTGAATATCCAAGGGAAGCGGCCGCTGGAAAACCCCTTCCATCTGCCCGCGCAGCGCTTCCAACCACTCGGCTAGCTCCTTATCTTCACGCTCGATTTCCGCCTTGGGAAAGGTCTGGCGTAGTGTCGCCTCCAACTCCCGGCGGGAATCGCCAAATTGAATCGAGCACAATCCCCGATCCGTCGCCGCCAGCAGCACGTGCCCCACCGGAGACTCCCCGATCGTGAACCTGATTTTCGCCCCCGCTCCCTGATGGCGATAGCGCGACGGCGTCATGCCCAACTGCGAGACGGCCCGTTCATACAAGCGGCTGCTGGAGCCATAGCCGGCGTCGTACATCGAGCGGGTCACGTCTTGGCCAGCTTTCAGGCCTGTTTTCAGCGATTCCAGCCGCCGCGTGTCGGCATAGGCGCGGGGAGTGATTCCCAACCAGGCCTTGAACGTGCGCTGCAAATGAAACGGACTCAGCCCGATCTTGCGGCCCAGGTCCTCCAGCCTCACCGGCTCGTCCAGATGCTGGTCGATGTGCCGGCACACCTTCAGCACCATCTTCGCTTGCGGATCGGCGTGCGTTTCGCGCTCCGGATGACAGCGGCGGCAGGCTCGAAACCCTGCCTGTTCGGCCGTTTCCCGCTTCTCAAAGAACAATACGTTTTCGCGTTTCGGCTGTCGCGCCGCGCAGGACGGCCGGCAGTACACTCCGGTCGTCACCACGGCGTAGTAGAACACGCCGTCCAGCCGCCGGTCACGCTCCGCCAGCGCTTCCCAGTAGCGCGCGCTCCAAAAATCTCTCTCGTCGGTATCGGTAAATGTTTTCGAGGTCGCCATCAACATGTCCCGATCGTACGCCGATTCCCCCGCGCGTACTATCCGAAGCTTGCGTCCAAACTTTAGGGCCGCACTTCGCTCATTAGAGCCAACAGGTTCTGATCGGGATCGCGGAAAAACGCCATCCACAATTCATGATCCGGCATGCGGGCGATCAGATGCGGCTTGTGCACAAATTCCACCCCTTTAGCTTGCAGCCCAGCGTAGGCTTCTTCCAGGTTGGCAACCTTGAAATACAGCACCGAGCTGAATTTGTCCTTGGTGTTTTCCACGGGATCGAGCATCAGACGAACGCCGGCGCAATCGAAGAACGCCAGGTTCGGCGGCCGGAACAGAAATTTCATTCCCAGGGAATCTTTGTAAAACGCTACCGCCCGGTCCAGATCGGTCACGCTGAGCGCGATTTGACCGATCTGAGCGAGCGCAATCGAGGAACCGGATTCAGGCATGGACCGTCCTTTTCTACAAACAAGTGGGTGTACACTCGAATCTAACGTATTTGGGAAGGAAAAAGCTATGATCTCCCGTAGTGTCCTGATTCTGCCGGTAGTTCTCGCAATTGCCTCCGCCGATACCTTAACCCTGCGCAACGGCCGTTCTGTGGAAGGCCAGTATCTCGGCGGCGATGCCCGCGCGATTCGCATGGCTGTCGGCGACCATATCAACACTTTTCAGATCGACGAGGTCGCCAACTTGCAATTTGGCGGACCCCAATCACAAGCGCAGACGGACAACCCTCCGCCGCCTCCACCACCTCCGCCATCCGCCGATGCCCCGTCCGCTCGCGACTACGACCGGCGCGCGGACTCTGACCGCCGCCAGGACTACGACCGGCGCCCTGATGGGGAGTTGCCAGCGGGCACGAGCATCGTCGTCCGGATGGTCGAGTCGGTGGATTCCGAGCGTGACCGTCTCGGCCAGACCTTTCGTGCCAGCGTCGACGAACCAGTGCTCGTCAATGGCCGTGAGTTGATTCCGCGCGGCACAGATGCCGTCGTCAAACTGGTGAACGATCAGCAATCCGGAAAGTTTGAGGGCCGCACGGTTCTCACGCTGGATCTGATGCAAGTCCAAGTCAACGGCCGCATGGTCGACATCAATAGCGAAGATGTCTCCCGATCGAGTTCTTCCCGTGGTGGCCGGACCGCCAAAGTGGTTGGCGGCACTGCGGCTTTGGGCGCAATCATCGGCGCGATTGCCGGTGGCGGCAGGGGAGCGGCCATCGGCGCCGGTTCCGGCGCGGCCGTCGGTGGGGCAGCTGAGGTGCTCACCAAAGGCCAGCGCGTCAAGATTCCGTCCGAGACCCGGCTGACCTTCACGCTCCAACAATCCACGCCGCTATGAAGGGGGTGATTTTGGCCACCTTTGTGACCCTTACTTCCGCCACCGCCGCCGAGCGATTCGTTGAGGGAATCGAGCATAGCCCAGTCCGGGTGCTGATTTACGAAGATCTGCAGTGTCCGGACTGCGCCGATTTCCGGCGCATGCTGGATGAGCGTTTGCTGCCCAAATACGCCACCCGCGTGACCTTTGAGCACCGGGACTTCCCGCTGGCCAAACACGCCTGGGCCAGAAAGGCCGCCATCGCGGCGCGCTTCTTCGACGAAGCGGACCCGCGCGTGGGCGTTGCTTTCCGCCGCTACTGCTTCGAACATCAACCCGAGATGAACGCCGCCAATTTTCCCGCTAAATTGGCGGCATTCGCCAAAGAGCACACAGTGGATCCCGATAAGGCCTCGGCCGCTCTCGACGACCCCAGGCTCGGCGATCTGGTCGAGAAAGACTTCCAGGACGGCGTAGCGCGCGGCATCGCCCACACGCCCACCGCCTTAGTCAACGGTCAGCCCTTTGTCGAGCACTTCACCTACGAAGAAGTGGCCAAGGCAATCGACGCCGAACTAGCCGCCGCGCGGCAATGAGCATGGAGCACTCGAGATCGGAGCCAGCGGACACAGCGCAAACGGGCGGACGGGGACATTCCGGACTCCCGGTCGCAAGCCTTCGCTTTGAGACTACTCCAGGATTGTCCCCTGGCGCTCAGGACGCAAAACTTCGAACCAGCGGACGGGGACATTCCGGACTCCCGGTCGCGAACCTTCGCTTGAGAACTACTCCAGGATTGTCCCCTGGCGATCAGGACGCAAACTTCAAACCAGCGGACGGGGACATTCCGGACTCCCGGCCGCGAACCTTCGCTTGAAACTATTCCAGGATTGTCCCCTGGCGATTGGACGCAAAACGCGCCGTCCGCATCACTTCAATTGCTCCAGCATCTGCTTCGCCTCAAGGTGGTCCGGATACCGTTTGAGCAGCTCCCGCAGAAGAGCCCTAGCTTTTTCCGGCTCGTTCTCAAGGCTGTAAACTCGCGCCAGGTTCAAGTAAGACCGGTCGAACTCCGGCGCGACGCGCATACATTTCTCGAAAAGGGCCACCGCTTCATCGCGCCGTTTGGTACGCAGATAGAGGACGCCCAGATTATTCAAAGCCTCCGGATAATTTGGCCGTAATCGTAAGGCATTCTGAAAATATTGGTAGGCCTGATCCGTTCTGTCTGCTTGCGCGAAAAACATGGCCAAGCTATAGTTGGCCTGCGCATCTCGAGGCCGCGCCGCGACCACAGCTTCCAAGGCCGCCAGTGCTTGCGGCCCCATCCCTAATTCCTTATATGCGTTACCCAGGTTCTCAAGCGCGATCCAGTAGCCCGGACTCGCGCGCAACGCCTCTTGGAAGCATGCTACGGCCTGCTCGATCAGCGCTTGACGTGTGGCCAAAAGACCGAGATTGTTCCACGCATTCGCCGTTGTTTCCGGATAATTGGCCTTGAGTTTTGTAGCTTTTTGGAAGCTCGCTTCGGCCTCCTCATCCTTCTCTTGTTTGAGATAGACGCTGCCCAATCCGTAATGGCCCTCGGCGCCGGCCGGGTCGTCGCGGATAGCGAGCCGGAAGAACATGCCCGCCTGATCGTAATAGCCCCGCTGAAAGAACACCGACCCCAGCGAAAGATGATTTCGTCCAAAGCCGTAATTTTCCGCATTCCCGCGATAAGGCAGCGCCAGGGCCATTCGCTGGCCGTCAGTCTGAGGAACTAGACGCAGATCTCTTTCAACATCCTCCGGATTGACCGGGCCTTGATACACCTTGACGATTTCGCCCTGCTGGTTCACCAGGAACGATGTGGGCAAGATAAGATCGCGGCGCCGGTCAAACAAGTACCGATAGAGAATGCTGTAAACACCCGCCACCTCGTCGGTCCCGCGCAGGACGGGAAAATCGCCGGAGAATTTCGAATCCCCAAACATGACCGTCAACACTTCGAGATCTTGTCGCCGCAACCCCGTCAGCTCGGCCGAAGCCGGCGCCTGAAAACTGAGAAGCACCGCTTTGCCACGCAGCGCCGAGAGCGTTCGCAACTCCCCCTTTGAGTCCGGAAGCGAAAAATCCGGCGCCGGCGCCAGCGCAAGCAGCCACGTTTCCACTTTCGCGGGAAGAACCTCGGCCGCCTGCGAAGTCCCTGCTACAGGCCCGCTCTTCTTAAACGGTTCCATCCGGCTTGGCGCCACACCTTCTTCCACCCAGATCCGGTGATTGACCGGCAATTCCCCGAGTTGCTGCACCAGTCCGCTCGGCCATTCGATCGATGCCTTAACCGCGCCGCTAATCTCCCCCAATCCGACGAACACTTCTTTGCTGTGTTGCGAAAGAAATCCCGATCCCGCTTGCAGCCGCCGGGTCTGCGGTCCAGCCTTGGTTTCTATCGTGATGGCCGCCCCGATCGCGTCGCGATTGCACTGGACACCCCGCAGACGGAACGCAATCGACGGCGGCAACGCCTCCACAACGTTTTTGAGCAGCCGCAACTGTGGAGCGTTGCGGTTCTTCAAGAGCGCTTCCTGCCGCCCGTCATGATCGAAGTCGGCCAGCGCAAAGGCGCGCCCATCTTCCAGGAAATCGAGCCCAACGGCGCCCGAAACATCGGAAAATGTTCCATCCCGGTTGTTGGCGTAAACGACGTTCCGCTCGAACCCGCTCCAGGAGTAGTCGGCGCGGATCAGTTCGTTGATGGCGCCCCAGCCTTGTTCGTACTCTGGCGATTGGCTCGCGTCGTTGGGTGAATTCTCGACCACCTGCCGCCAGAAAAAACTGTTCAGGTCTTCTTGTACCGGGCCGGAAAGCATGCCATTGGCAATGTACAGATCGGCGAAACCGTCGTGGTCGAAATCCCAGGCATCGCTCGACCAGGACCATCGGCCCATTCCGCCGCCGTCAAAAGTGGCCGCGTCCTGAAATGTGCCATCGCCCTTATTCCGAAAGAGCGAGTTGCCCATGGCATGTTTGTGATACAGTGCCCGAACCGCCTCTGGCGCGCCCTGTTGGAATTGGTCCTGCAGCGAGATCCGCTCACCGGCCGCGGTCCACATGTTGCCGGCGTAGAGGTCTTCCGCGCCATCGTTGTCATAGTCGAACCAACAGACGCTCATCCCCGCGCCGGCGTCTTCCACACCCGCCGCCGGCGCCACGTCTGTAAACGTTCCGTCGCCGTTGTTGCGATAAAGATTCTTCCGGCCGAAATCGTTGACTACATAAAGATCCGGCCAGCCGTCGCGGTTGTAATCTCCCCAGCCGCAGCAAAAACTATAACGCGTGTTGTTTTGATTCAGCCCCGATTGTTCGGTGACGTCGCGAAATGTCCCGTCGCGGTTGTTGCGCATCAGGAAATTAGGCGGTCCATTCTCGGCTGAATAATAAGGTATCGGGTATTTGTATTGATCGGTCCCTTGATAGTAGGTATACAAGCAGAAGTAAATATCCAGCCAACCATCGCGGTCGTAATCCGCCGCGGCAGCCCCGGTAAACGTTCCCTGCGGAGGCTTGGCGAATTGAAACGCGCCGGGCTTCTCACGAAACTTTCCGCCGCCCCGATTCAGAAACAATAGAGGACCGGTCGCGCGCACGACAATTAAATCCTGCCGCCCGGCGTTATCGATGTCGGCAAAAATGGCGCAGGCCGTGTTGTCGAGCAACCCCACACCCGATGCCTCGGTGATGTCCTCAAACGTTCCATCGCCGCGGTTTCGATACAGCCGGTTGGGAAGGCCGGCTGGCTGGCAGATGTACACATCGTCGAAACCGTCGCCATCGATGTCGCCCACCGACACGCCATTGTGACCGTAGATGTCTATGCCCGAAGCCCCATCTAGAACCGTCCGCCAATAGTCTGCGCCGTGCGCCATCTGCTCCGAATGGCCAAATGAATGCCCGGCAATGTCCACGTACCATGGTTTCGAAGACCGGCTCCGCGTCTCGTCTTCGGTCGACCAGCGCTGGACGCGATAGCGATCGGGCCCAGCCGGTTCCCATTCCAGTTGCCACGTTCCCACTCTCTGCTCCCGATGAAAACCGGGACCGGTTCCCACCAGCTCATAACGCACCCGCGTCCGCTGTCCCTCGATACCCGTTACCTGAAACTGAGCCGTCTCTATTTTGGAAAAATCGCTCAATGCCGAATGAAGCTCCCTTATGAATTCCGTTCGGGCCAAAGCGCCTTTCTCGGCATACGCGATATGCCGCACTTCGAGCGCCGGCCCCGGCCGAACTACGCGCGAATCCAGCGGCTTCAGCGAACACCCCACAAAACCCGGGCCAAGCGCGTTCTCGATCGCTCGCGTGCTCCATGGCGACCCCTTCAATCCAGCGCTCCAATCTTTCAGAACGCCGGCAATCCGGTCGTGAAATATCTCACTCGGAAAATCGTCTGAATTCGCCTTGATCTTGAGAATGGCGCTGTCCAGCGGCGTCTGCGCCCGATAGTGCGGATGCAAGTGAAACGCCGCATCCACCAGCGGCGCGCCTTGCGCATCCAGCCGCCGCAGCAACGGCCACGTCAACCCACTCAAGAGAAAATTGCGTCTGCCAAGACCGGTGGATGGGAACATTTCAGGCGTCCGAAACTGGAATCTAACACAGTTGCCCGCCGATGATTAGTCCGTCGATGGGCAGAGGTATCGTGAAAGTTAGGGCTTGTCATGAAACAACCGATCCAACCGCTCCGTGACGTTCGCGGTTCAGAAGGCCTGACCAAGCCGCGACCGTCAGGGAGCGGTCCCGAAGTTCCGACCGAGCCGCGACCGTCAGGGAGCGGTCCCGAGATAATTGCAAGGTCGCTTCGTGACGGGTCCTTAGCATCCCGGCTCCTCACCACCTGTATCCACATCCTGCTGCTCACCCTCCTCAGCGGCAGTTTGATGGCCTGGCAGGACACGCCGGAAGCCCATCTCGGACGGGGCTACGACGCGCTGAAGCTGGAGCGGTACGAGGAAGCCGCGGCCGAATTTCGCGCCGCCCTGCGCCTGGATCCCAAGCTGGTGATGCGCGCGCGATTCCCGCTGGCCGTAGCTTTGTTCGAGATGAAGAATTCTGCCGCCGCGCGCCCGGAGTTTGAAGCGGTTCGCCGCGAATTGGGAGACCATCCGAACCTCCTCTACTATCTCGGCAGGCTGGATCTGCTGGACCAGAACTTCGAAGGCGCCATCCGCAACCTGACCAAAGCCCTGGA
>DATFZA010000439.1:0-5072 GCA_035314765.1 Bryobacteraceae bacterium | reverse complement strand
CCAGAGCCCGGCTTGGACGAACCAGCGCCTTGGTACGCAGAATACGCGACGGCCAGACTAAACAGCGTCGCGTAGCCAGCTTTCATGCTTCTCACCTCTCAGCCAGTGGTTTGAACTGTCAATAGAACTTGGTTGAGCCCTAACGATAGGAATTCGGTTTCCCTCTGGCTTAAAGAATAGTGCAAACCAATCGACGGTCGTTTCATTGAGCTGCGGACTAATTTGCAATTATTTGTGGGGCAGGTTATTAACCTGCCGCGGGTTATTAACCCGCGCGACACAGGCTGAAGCCTGTGCCACGAGATGCTGCTGACTGCTTGAATCAAGTAGCACCTCCGTCTAACCCCGAACGTCAGTGAGGGGATCGCGCCGATCCCCTCACTGACGTTCGGGGTTAGACATGGGTCAACATTGTTCGACTCCTGCCGCGGGTTATTAACCCGCGCGTGGAGCGTGATCAGCCCGCCTGCTGAGCGCGCCTGTCACTTTATTTGGCGAGTCCCAAAGAGCGCGCTAACTGCGAATTAACCGCGAGCTTCCATCTGCGCATACGAAACCAACTGGCAGTTCGCCTCACAAAGCGCCTGCCGGACCTCGGGCGACGTGAGAGCCTCCAGTTCCTTTTGCCGGCTTTCCTTCAACCGAGTCCGCTCGCCGCGCAATTCGTCCGTGCAAAATCCCGGATGGCACATAAATTCCGTTACGCCGTCAGGCAAATTCCGGATCAAGCGGGCCAACTCCGCGCCGTCGTAATTTCCGGTGATCTGAAAACCCGCGAAATGATCCGTCGTCCGGCAACCGTGCGCCGACAGCACGCGATGAAACCGTCGCCGCAGCAAACCAAAACTCTGGCTAACCAACCGCCGTCCCCAACTCACGCCTCCGCCGCTCATCGGTAAATCGAACGGGCGTCGCACCCAGGGAATGCGAAACTCCTCGCCAATACGCGCCACCGCTTCCAGCACCGGAGGCAGCAGGTGCGTGTGCTTGTGCGTGTCCAGATGCGAAGGCTGAATACCGGCATCAAGAATCCGCCGCACCTGCGCGGAAAGAACTTCATACGGTTGAATTCGCTTTTGCGCCAGCGCGGCAATGAGCTGTGTCACCGTATCCGGAAATCCGGGGCTTCCAACGAGAACCAAATGGGCGCCGACGTCCAACGACGGATGTTCGCGCGCCAGTTTCACCGCGTCGTCAAACTGCGCGCCGGTGGCCATCAGCGTGGTCGCGGTGAGAATCCCGGTCTGGTGCGCGGCGGCAATTCCCCGGTTCACGTCGCGCGTAAACCCAAAGTCGTCGGCGTTGACGATGAGATATTTCAGAAAAGGCTCAGCTTGATGCGCAAAAACTTCTTGGGATTACTGCGGAAATCCTTCATCAGCCCGTGCAGTTCACGCGTCGCGCCATTCAAATTGTCGTAGAGCTGGCCGTTGACCAGCAGTTGGCCAATCGTTCCCTGGCCGGAGTTAACCTTATCGATCACCAGATCGATCCGCGCGATGGTGTCATGCAACTGATTGGCCAGATCGTCGCTCTTGAGCAGTTTTCCGGCCGTGCCTTTGCCCTCATTCAAATCTGTGACCACCTTGTGCAGATCTTCGGTAGTGTGCTGCAGCTCGTTGTAGAGCGCCGGGTCTTTCAGAAATTTGCCGGCCGATCCCTGGCCTTCCTGTAAACCTTGAATCAGCTCATCCATTCGCTTCAACGTGCCCTGCGCCTGGTCATAGATCTCCCGGTCGTAAATCAGCTTGCCGAGGGTCCCTTTATCGTTGTCCAGAGCCATGGCCAATTTGTTGACCTCATCCACAATTTGCAGAACGTGATTGTACAGCGTCTCATCCACCAGCAACTTGCCAATGCTGCCTTGACCGTTTTCCACCAGGCCGACAATGCGGTCTACGCGCTGGACAATTCCCTGTAGCGATGTCAGAATCGCGTAGCCTTGCTGCACCACGTCTTCAAACTCGGCTGTATTCAGACTCGGCAGTTCCTGTCCCGCCTTGACCGTGGTTTCGCTTTTCCCGGATTTGATGTTGATGAATTTGGTGCCGAGCACGTTCGCCGCGCTAATGGACGTGCGTGAGTCCGAGGGGATATCTTTCAAATCCGCCTCTCGAACCTGCAATTCGATCTTGACCAGGCGGGAAGGATCTTTGCTGCCCGACAGGATGATCTGCGACACCTTGCCAATGGGGATTCCGTCGAGATTCACCGGCGCGCCGGTTTGCAGCGCCGCCGCATCGTTCAGATAGGTGTAGACCTTGGCCTGCGACGTAAAGAAGTTCGAATTTCCCGTGATCAACACAATCACGACCGCCAGAATGACCATGCCGATTACCGCCAGCACGCCCACTCGCAGTCTTGCCCAACCTACTCTGGTCTGACTCGGCATTCGTTTACCTGCGCCTCAGCACAAATTTGGACACGTACTCGTCTTTGGATGCCTCCAGCTCTGCCTGCGAGCCTTCAAAACAGAGGCGCCCCGCGTTCATCACCATGAAAATCGTTTGAGATTTCGCCGCGTTGGCGGAGCCGCCCGCCGCGAGGTTCGACGGCTCCAACCCCTCACGCTTCGAATTGTAGCTGAAATTTGCCATAATCTCCCCGTCTTGATAGCGGTGGGTGACAATCAGATTCGCGGTCTGCTGTGTATCGCGTTCCTTGGCTACCAGCGTCATGATGGTGTTGGCCGTAATCGGATCGAGTCCCGCCGTGGGGGAATCATAGAGTACCAGCGGCGGCTCCGTCACCACCGCCCGGGCAATCCCCACGCGGCGGCGCATGCCGCCCGACAACTCGTTGGGAAATTTCTCCAGCGTATGGGTCAGTTCCACAAAGCTTAGCGCATCCTTCACCTTCTGATGGACCAGCTCCGCCCCAATCTTCTTTTTTCGATTTACTAGCGGATAAGCCACGTTCTGCTCCACCGTCAAAGAATCGAAAAGCCCGCCTTCCTGAAACAGAACGCCCACCCGGCGGCGCAGTTCAAACAATTCCTTCTCGCTCAGCCCCGTGATGTCTTGACCGAACAGAGACACCGTGCCTTCGTTCACCGGCAGCAGTCCGATGGCCGCTTTCAACAGGGTGGTTTTGCCCGCGCCGGCCGCGCCGAGAAGAACTCTGGTCTGACCCGGTGTTACGGAAAACGAAACGTTATTCACCGCGACCTGGTCGTCGAAGCGGATGGTTACGCCATCGAATCTCAACAGCTCCTCTTGAGTTTGGCCGGCCATCAGTGAAGATTGACGAACACGCGCGTGATCAGTGAGGTCAGTATGAACACCCACACCATGCCGACCACCACCGCTTCCGTTGTTGCGCGGCCCACTCCCTGGGTGCCGCCGGTGGTCCGCAGGCCGTAGAAACAGCCGACCAGCGAGATCACAAAGCCGAACATGAAGGGCTTCATCAGACCCTGAACAATATCGTTGTATTGGAGCGCGGTGTACGCGGTCTTCCAATATTGGGTGGGCGAGAGCCCGATGGTGAAATAGGCGATAATGAACCCCCCGATCATGCCGACAAAGTCCGCGACGACCGTCAGCACCGGAAGCATGATCGCGGTGGCAATCATCCGCGGCGTCACCAGTTTCTGAATGGGATCCGTGCCCAACGCCCGCATGGCGTCAATCTGCTCGGTTACCTTCATCGAACCGAGTTCGCTGGCGATGCCGCTGGCATTGCGGCCGGCGACTACGATGGCGGTCAGCAGCGGCCCGAGTTCCCTCACCAGCGTGAGGGCCACAATCTGCCCTACCTGGTCAGTCGCCCCATATTCCTGCAGCGCCCTGGCCATCTGCATGGTGATGATCAAGCCACTGGCGAACGATGTGAGCATCACGATCATGAGGCTGCCCACGCCGATGGAATCCATCTGGATGGCGATGTCGTCGGCGTAATGCGGGGGACGCACGACATTGGCGAGCGCCCGGCCGGTAAGAATATAGAAATCTTGAACTGCCACAATGGGCGACTTCAAGAAATCGAGCAAGCCTGGGCCCCCATAACCCCCGATGCTAGCATACGGTAGGGCGAGGTAAACTTCGTGAGTCTGACGCAAATTCCGGGGATTCTGGTCGGCCATTCCTCCGACTACGATGGCCTCACCGGCTGCACGGCAATTTTGTGCGAGGGCGGTGCGGTGGGCGGCGCCGACGTTCGTGGTTCGGCTACCGGAACTTCCGAATTCGACCTGCTCAATCCGCTCAACGTCACCGACCGCATCAACGCGGTCTGTTTCTCCGGCGGCAGCGCGTTTGGATTGGAAGCGGCGTCGGGTGTCCGGCGTTATCTCGAACATAAAGGGATTGGTTACGATACCGGCGTGGCCAAGGTCCCGCTGGTGCCCGCCGCGATCCTGTTCGACTTGGCCATCGGCAAGGCCCACGCCCATCCCACCCGGGAAATGGGCGAGGCCGCGGCTGCGGCGGCCACCAGCAAGCCCGTCACCGAAGGCTCCGTCGGCGCAGGCACCGGCGCCACGGTGGGAAAAATCTACGGCATGAAGCAAGCCATGAAGTCCGGCCTCGGTTCAGCCACAGTGCCGCTGTCTAACGGCGTTCTCGTATCCGCGCTCGCCGCCGTGAATGCTCTCGGGGACGTCATCGATCCCGCGACCGGTAATATTGTCGCCGGCGCGCGCAAAGCCGCCGACTCGGCCGAGTTCGCAAACACCGCGGAAGCCATGAAAAGCGGCCGCCGCGGCGGCCTAGCAGCTTCCCACACCACGCTGGTGTTGGTAGCCACTAACGCCCGCTTAACGAAAGTAATGGCCAACAAATTGGCGCAATTCTCGAGCATCGGCGTAGCGCGCACCATCTCGCCGGTCTGGACCATGTACGACGGCGATGTGACGCTGGCCCTCTCGCTGGGCGCCTTAGAGGCGGACATCAACGCGTTGGGCGTGGCCGCCGCGGAAGCCGTTTCGCAATCCATTTTGCGCGCCGTGCGCCTGGCTCCTACCCTAGGCGGCGTCCCAGGCCTCAAATCCTAAATTGTGGGGCAGGATATTATCCTGCGGCGGGTTATTAACCCGCCAAACCTCAAAATTAAGAAATCCTGAAGTTCACATC
>DATFZA010000438.1:0-7162 GCA_035314765.1 Bryobacteraceae bacterium | reverse complement strand
CACGAAGCGAAGTAGGAATGTTTGGGTTTTTCGCCGTAGAAAGCGTTGACGATGGCTTTGCCTTTTTCGGCGGTCTCATGAATGGCCCGATATCCATAGTCAATGAGTTTCTCGCGATGTCCCAGCGCCCAGGACGCGTCGATGCCTTCAACCGGATGTCCCGTGTCGGTGGAAGCCGCGGCGCCGCCGTGCAGTACTTCGTTGGCCAGACCAACATAGTCGATGGAGCCGGCGAATCCCCCGTTGCCTATGCCCTGGAACCGGCCATCCCAGCCGGCCGCGGGCAACCACACTTCAAAGCGAATGTCGGAATCCGGTGTGGGCTTGATGGAGCCCGCCACCCGGCAGAAGGCGGGAAGACTCTTGAAATTACCGGCGACGCCTTTGGGCGCGGTGAATGCGCCAGCGGCTACGGTCTCCGCCAGCGCGATCGCGGTGTCGGGCAGTTTCAGGTCCTTTAAGCTCTCGCAAGACGCCGCGGCAAGAGCCGCAGTGGAGACGATGGGCAGAAGCGCGCAGATGAGCCGAACCAACTTGAGAGTCATTCATCGAGAGCATATCACTGCCTCAGCGACCTGGCCACTATCTCGCCCACGTCAGTGGTTCCACCTGGAACTGGGGGAACGGTGTTGGAGACACCGGCGGAGTTGACGCCATTGACGGTGGCAGTTACGTTGACGACGATACCGCCTTGCGATGTTGGGACGCCCGCAATCGTGAAGGAGCCGTCGGATTGTGTCGTGGCCGAAAAGTTGGTCAGTGTCGTCGCAAGGGCCCCGCCCACAGGGTTTCCACCACTATCGAGAACCAGGCCCGTCACCGTCGTTCCCGGGTCCGGAATAACAGTAACGAGGATATTCTGCGCGGTCGCCATGTTCGAGCCGAAATCAACTGCTGTGGCGCCGATCGTCAATGTCGAAATACCTGCCGGAACCGTGAAGTTGTACTGATAGGGACTGGACGTAGCCGTGAAGACGACCTGCCCGTTCACCAGGAAATTGACTCCGGCAACGGCCACGTCGTCTGTTGCGCTTACAATAATGGGTAGTTGAGCCCCTGAGATCACCGAGCCGCCAGTAATCGGCGAGCTAATTGTGACGACCGGCGGAACGCCGTTCAAGTCTTGCAGCGGGCGGTATAGCCCGATGTAAAGGCGGCTGTCTCCCATGGAGCCGAACTTGCTAAGACTGTTGTGCTCGGTGACCAGATATACGTAGCTGCCATCCGCCGCTATACCCATTCCATTGTCATCTCGCTGCGGGAAGTTCAGGATCGCCCGGGCTTGCAATTGACTCGGATTGGATATGTCGGTGATGGGGATGCCGTTAACGAATTTGACATCCGCTGCCAAAGCGAACTGGCCGTTAATAACAATGTCTTGCAAATAGCCGCCGAGATTGGGGTCGGAGATGTGTGAAAGCAAGTTCGGGGTCGAAGGCGTCGAGATGTCCACGGAAGTTGTGCTGTTCAGGTAATCGGCCACAAAGGCGAAGGCGCCCTGAATGGCTACTTCACGCGCATCACCAGTGGAGACACTACCGAGGATAACCGGTGCGCTCAAGTTTGAGACATCCACCGTGTAAATACCGGCCGTGCCAGCGGCAACAACAGCCAGCCGCCGTTGGGAGTCCACGTCTATGCCTTGGACGGGAGCTTGTCGGCAGGGTCCAAGGTGGCAAAGTCGAAGCGTTGCCCGAGCACAAAAACGTTGGTGACAAAATCGCCGCCTCCGCCGGAAATTCCGTACGGCGCGTTGTGGCACCCGGCGCAGGAGTTGGCGTCGGGGGCGGAAATGCGGTTGAAGGCGCGCCGGCCGGTGAGCGGAAGCGTGGGGTCCGAGAGCGGCCTACCGGTCCCTTTGGTGAGTGGGCGGCCGCCGCCTTCCTGCTCAGTCCAATTGGCGATGAACAGAAGCTTGCCGTGCTCCAGCAGCTTGGGCAAGGGCAAGGTTAGCTCCTCACCGTCTTGAAGATGGCGAGGAACGGAAACCTCTCGGCCCAATGGGCTTGGCGCCTGCGGGTCTGCGGAGATACCTGACCCTGGAATCGACAGACAACATAGAACGATCCAAAGACGGCGCCGTATTTCTTTTGACCTCATTTGGCCGACCCTTTATATTTCAAGACCCTGACGGTTTGCCGCTGTGCTCCCTTTTCGTCTAAGATCGCAAGGCCAATCGCAGCGACAAATCCGTCTGAAACCGCGAAAACGTCGGATGTCCCGGCCACTGGCACTAGCTTGGCGTCGTATCGCCGCGTATCGGCCCATCCAAGTCGCCCGTCTTGGCCAAGATGTCCTATCCACGGTAAGTACTCCTTGTTTGCACCGATCACGACCGCGCCTCCACCCGGCGCCGGAGCCAGTTTAAATGGCAAGACACTCTTCGTTTCAGAAAGAACTGTGCTGATTGATCTCTCCTTCAAGCTCGCCGTCAGCGAGCGAGCCCATATTTCTTTTCCGTTAGGAGCCGGGCGCTCACCGACAACAATTACGCTGCCATCGGGCGAACCGGCGATGCTCTGCGCATCGCCCGCGAAATGGGTTTCGGCAACTAATTCGCCCTTCGCCTGGAACCTGCCTATCCAGGAAATCGGTCCGGCCTTTGTGCCGCCGACTTCTCCCAAGACCACCAACCCACCGTCTCCGGTAGGCGAAGCGTCTACGATGGAGGCAACGTGTTCGGCAGCCATCTGTCGCACCCAGACTGCCTCGCCCGACTCGCCAAGCGAGCGAATCGATCCAACTCCGCCAGAGACTCCCACAAGAACTACTCCTCCGCCGGACGTTCGCAACACCTTAGTGATCACGAGATTCCGGCCGGGCTCAAGTTCAGTCTCGCGCAAAACCTGGCCGGTACTGTCGTTCAAGACGATCAGGGATGTTCCGGTCTTCGAGGAGTACGCAAACACCGCAAGCTTGCCCTTGCCGAGCGGTGACATACCGAAGACGCGGTAGCTTGCGCCGCTGCTAAGCTCTCTGCGCGCGGGATCGAGATCGGTTTGTAGAATAGTCTTGCCGTTCTTGTCGAGATGCCAAAGAAGATATCCCTGCGGTTGGCCCAAACTGCCTTTCGGCTGCGCTCCAACTAACACCCAAACACTGTCGTCTGCGAGTCCAATTGTTCCTGCCCGATAGTCATATTCCGCGCTGTCCGAGTGGATTATTTTCTCCCATTCTGATGGCAAAGCTCGCACTTCTGGGACTTGATTGGGAGTCGGCAATACAGGAATACTGACCGATAGGACGGCCAAAATGCACAAGGTTTTCATCAAAACAGCGCCTGCGAGTCGGCCGATATACCGGCCCTCGCAATTATCAGATACCCGAGAATGATCCAAGAGCCGCGAATCAAAGCCCCGCCACTGAAGCCGGCTAGCCCGCTTGCCCCTGTTGGCGCCTTCGCGTAGAGTGAGGTCACTTTGTGTCCACGTTCATGATGTGCAAAATCTGGCGCTGTCTATATCCCTCGGGGCTTTTGTACATCACGAACTCCGTTGAAGAGACAAATACACTCGATGCGGCCGGCGCCAGACCGGCGTTCCAAGTGGACAGTGGCTCAGAAGTTGTCTGAAGTTCGGGAGTTCGAGACCACAAGATCCCCGAAAGGGCTCGAACCTTTGAAATCTGTAAACGTCGCTTTTCAAAACCGGTTACCAGATAGTCCATCGGCGCCTGTGGGACACGTGCAAGCGGGACGGTCAGCAAGTTCCAGTTCCCCGAGTACAGTTTATAGCTCCAAAGCTCCTTTAGATTTTGATCGTACGTTCTGAACCAATAATCCGGTCCGTTATATGTTGCAATCTCCTGAACAATAGTGCAGCCCCCGTCCGGCGCTCCGGCCAGTATCGCGGACTGTCCGGGAATTGCAATTGATGCCTCAACTTTTCCGTGAGCACTGAATCGGCCCACCCACTGGGAAACCTGAGTTCCCTTCACGAAATTTCCAGATAGCACAAATGTCCCGTCTTCCGATATGAACCCGTCCATGAACCGCGAAACTGAGTCCGGATCGGCCAATTTCTCCCAAACGATCGCGAGATTCGGGTCGAGTTTTATGGTGATCGGACCGCGTCCTGAATTTCCGATCAACATCAAGCTGCCGCCAGGACCGGGCAACGCCCGCCCGATTGAAACATCTTTGCTTGATGGTGCAATGTCTTTTCCTCGGGTGACAAGATGGGTATTCCCGTCCACCGTTACAACCCATATGCGTCCATTCGAGCCAAGGATGACTGAAAGGTTTCCGTCTTCCGTCGCGGCTAGATCGATGAGCCTGTCCGGCTCATCCGCGATTCCGGCCGCCTTAACCAACGCATCGAGTGGCATATTAGCCAGAGTCTTGCCTGCTTGGTTCAGTGTTCGCAGCGCAAGCTTTTGCGGGCCCGACATTGTTCCGGTCGGCCGTCGTCCGAGGACGAGCCAAAAAGTGTCGAATTTTCGCGAAGCAACTGATGCTTTGTATTCCAGGTCAAAATCAGGTTCCTCGATCAAGGTCTCCGAAAGGAGCTTCAACTTGCCAGAGCTACCAGGATTTGCTGTCGATTGTCCCAAGCACGCAATACAACCAACCGACAATATGGCCAGCAGGCCAGCCGATAGCACACTCACCAGAAGTCCGGTCCGGCCCCGAAGACGGCGGGTTTCCCGTTGCTGCACGAGCCCACAGTTGTGTTCAGAGCGAAAACGGGCCCGTCAATGGCGACGTTGCCGCTGAGGGTGATATTTCCACTGACGCCGACGATGCCTTTGCTGGCTTGCTTCGTTTGGGTGTAGGAGCCTTGGCTCGAGTCGAAACTGTCGATGGAGGCGTTTCCGGAAATGCTGATTGCGCCACAGCCCGTGCCCGTCGCGTAAACCCCGAAATCGACCAAACCGTTATTAGGGACCTGGGAGACCGCGATTTGGGGTGCGACGAAACACGCGACTAAAAGCAACCTGGCCGACCTGAACCCGGACTGCGGACTGAGCGACTCGGTTAATATCCGCGAAAAGCGAGCAACGCACACGCTCGGCGACATCAGGCCTCCTTAGACTTGCCTTTAGATCGTCGAATAACGCTATCACGCGCAAAGAACGCTTGTCAACGCGAAAATCATCGAGAAGTCGCGAACATTTTCCCAAGAAGCATTCAGCGCTCCCGGTAACTGACTCATATTTCGCCCGAATGGCTCCGGTCAAGTTTCTAGCAGGAGTTTACTGAGAAAACTCCCGCTAGGCGTCAACGTGCAGTTCTTCGACAACGGGGCCTGATCGGTTCGGCTCAAACCGCTGGGCGGGCTGATAACAGAAAAAAGCCCGGTTTTGTTGACTCAAGCCTCCAGAATTTTCCGCACTTGGCCTTCGTAATCGTCGATGACTTTGCTCTCGACATCGAAAACCATGGTGGCGCGCCGGCCCTCTTCATACCCGGGCCAATGCGGCAGACCTTGGTGATTGGGGTTGCCGGTGCGCGCGAACGCCACCCAGGTCTTGCTGACCAAATCAGCCAGCTTCTGCGTAGAAGGCGCATGGCCCAAGAACAGCGGCCCTTTGGCGATGTTATCGAACGCGAACGGAATCTCCATGGTGTGCGGCGCGCGCAGAATGCCGCCATCCACCGGCGAGCGCCATTTGAACACATAGAAGTATGCCGGCGCGGCCTTCAGCGCGGCTTTGCGCTCAGCCAGGCGAATGGAGCCGAGAAACGCAAACGTCGCGCTGCCGATATCGGTGTACAGATAGCTGGGCGAATCGCCGGGCCGGAGGTTCTTGAAGGCTTCAATCAAGGCCGGCGCTTTGGCGCCCACGGCAGCCTTGGCCTTCTCCGCCAGTTCCGCTTCCGTGAGCTTGCCCCACCAGGGCTGGCCCACTTGATACAATGTCTGCTCGTCTGAGGTGCAGCCCACCATCACCGGAACATTGGCGGTCTGTTGCGGCGCAACCGGGTCGAACGGATGCGCGGGCAGCGCGAGTGAGTCCACAACCGGCCCGAAGCGCAGGCCCGGAGTGGCGGCAATCGCTTTGGCAATATCCAGAGCCGGCACACTCTTTAGATCCGCGGGCTGCACCTGAAGAGCCTTGAGAATGGCTTTGGCCGTTTCCGTAGCGGCTTGCTTCGGGATACCCCGCAAACCGGGACCGCTCTCCACAATCGCGCGGTGGAACAAACCTTTGGCCGCGGGCATCGCCAGCAGGGCTGAGACCTTGGCGCCGCCTCCGGATTGGCCAAAGATGGTGACGTTTTGAGGATCGCCGCCGAACCCGGCGATGTTGTCGCGCACCCACTGGAGCACCGCGACCAGGTCCTGCTGCCCGGCGTTGCCGGAGGTGGCGTATTCTTCTCCCAGAAGTTCGCCCAGGTACAGATAACCGAACGCATTCAGCCGATGGTTGACGGTGACCACGACCACGTCATGGCGGCTAGCCAGATTGTGCCCGTCGTAGGCGGGCCAACTGCCCGACCCGTAGTTAAACCCGCCGCCGTGGAACCAGACCATAACCGGCCGCATTCGCGAACCGCCCAGTTGCGGCGTCCATACATTCAAAAACAGGCAGTCTTCATTCTGTTTCGCGATATCGTCGGCCGCGGTGAAGACCTCACCCAGCGCTTTCCCCACGTCGCCGGGAAAGGTCACCGCGGATCCGCCGCTACGCAATTGCATGGAGGGCGCACCGAGAACATCGGCGTCAACCACGCCGGTCCATAGATTCAGCTTTTGCGGCGGACGGAAGCGCAGCAGGCCCAAGGGAGGCTGCGCGTAACGCAAGCCCAGAAACGTTTCCACACCGGCTTGCGAAAGACCGCGCACCGGCCCGTTGGTGGTCTTGTCGATCGCTGTCGGGCGGGCGCTGTCCGCCCAGGCCGCCATGCTGAATGCCGCTGAAGCTTGCAGAAATACTCGCCGGTTCATATGCAGGAGAGCATATCATTTCCGGTTGTACTTGGGGTGGTGCCGCATGGCCTTGTGGATGGCTTTCCACTCCTTCTTCAATCCGGCCGGATCCTGGTGGCGGCGCACTTCGCGCTGCAATTTGCGGTAGCTCTCCCAGCGCGATGGATCTAGATTTCCGGCTTCCAGAGCCGCACGCACCGCACAGCCGGGCTCGTTGGTATGCGAGCAGTCTCCGAATTTACATCGCTCCGCCAGGTTGGCGATTTCCTCAAAGACCTGATCGAGCGAGC